>DASTYH010000022.1:0-4474 GCA_035765075.1 Gemmatimonadales bacterium | reverse complement strand
GCGGACGCGCGGCAGAACGTCGGGCTCCCGCGCGGGGAGCCGCGGTGCCGGCCGAGCGCCGGGATTCCGCCAGTTGACGAGGAGCATCCCGGCCAGCACGAGCCCGAAGCCGCCCAGCATTCCGCGCGTGATCGGCTCGTCGAGAAAGACCGCGCCCCACAGCATGCCGAAGGCCGGCGTGATGTAGGTGACCGTCTGCGTCCTGGTCGGACCCACCCGATCGATCATCCGGAAGAAGAGCACGAAGGCGAGCGCCGTGGAGAGCACGGCGAGCGCTCCCATCGCACCGAGCGCGGCGGTGGACGGTGGCGCCTTGGGAAGGAGCAGCAGCGCCGGAATCGCGAGCCACGCCGCCGCGCCAAGCTGCTGGCCGAGCGCCAGGGTGCCGGCAGGGACGCCGCCGAGCACACGGCGGACATACACCCCCGACACCGCGTAGGAGAACGACGCCGTGAGGGTGGCGCCGATGGCGATCAGCGTCAGGGCATCGATCGGCACCGGGCTCCACCCCGTCAGCACCACGACGCCGACGAGGCCGAGGGCGAGGCCCAGCACGCGCCCCGTCGTGAGCCGCTCGCCGAGCCAGACGGCGCTCAGCGCCGCACCGAAGAGTGGCACGGTCGCACCGAGCACCGCCGCGAGCGATGCGCCGAGCCGGAGCTCCGCCCAGGCGATCAGCGAGAAGGGGAGCGCCGCGTTGGACAGTCCGATGACGAGCAGCGGGCGGAGATGCGGACGGAGCACCGGGCGCCGGCCGACGGCCCGAAGGCCGAGCCAGAGGACCAGTGCCGCCAGCGCGACGCGCCCACCCATGAGCGGAAGCGGTCCCAGCTCGCCCACGCCGATCCGGATGAAGAGATAGGAGCCGCCCCAGAGTGCGCCCATGAGGAGCAGCGTGCCAAGATCGACGGGAGTCACGAGGCGCTCAGGGCGTTCCCCGCGTGCACCGGCGGCTCGAGCGGCGAGCGATACCGGCCCGGGATGGGCCGGGCGGCCACCGAGAGACGGTTCCAGGCGTTGATCACCGCAATCGCGAAGGTGAGATCGGCGAGCTCCCTTCTGGAGAAGTGCGGCGCCACCGCCGCGTAGACTTCGTCCGGCACCTGGCCCGTCGCGACCGCCGTCACCGCCTCGGTCCAGGCGAGCGCTGCGCGCTCCCGCGCCGTGTAGCAGGGGGACTCGCGCCACGCGTCGAGCAGGTAGAGCCGCAACTCTTCCTCGCCGAGCGCGCGGAGGTCCTTCCAATGCATGTCGATGCAGTAGGCGCAGCCGTTGATCTGAGATGCCCGGAGGCGCACGAGATGCAGCAGCGACGGCTCCAGGCTCGAGTGCTCGAGATACCGGTCCGCCGGATCCATCGCGTCGTACACTCCGGGAGCGGCCTCGGCATAGTTGAATCGCGGCATCACTCGAGCCTCCTGCCGTCCGGGTCGGCGACGGTGAGCGCCACGCTGAGCGGCGCGTCGCTGTCGCAGAGGAACCAGGCGACGAAGCGCGCGGGAAGCTCCCGGCTCTCGTTCGCCGACACGAGATGCACCCCGCCTGGCGGCTCGTAGAAGGTCTCGCCGCGGCGATAGACGGCCGGGGACTCCCCTTCGACGTGCATTCGCACCGCACCATCCACCACATATCCGATCACGGGACAGTTGTGCGCATGGCGCGGCGAGGACTCACCGGGGAGGTAGGTGACTTCGACCATCGAAACTCGCAGCGAGCCTCCATCGAGCGAGGGGAGCGCCTGCGTCCGGGCAATCCGGACCGGCGTCGGCTCCGCGCTGCGGCACGCACCGGCGCCCACCGCCAGGGCGCAGATCAGGGTGAACCGGCATACACTGGGAATCGAGATCATCATGGACCGCCTCCGGGTTGCCACGATGATAGGGGTGAAGCGGACTGGCACAAAGATCCATTTTCGATTATTTCATTAGGCCACTTCAATGACGAAGCGCTCCAGCTCCCCCGCCCTCGTGCTCCCTCCGCGCGAGCCAGGCGCCACGGCGTCGGAGTGGCTCTGCGCCGCCCTCCGCTCGGCCATTCTCGATGGGCGGCTGCCGAGGGATGCTCGGCTTCCCGCCACCCGAGAGCTTGCCCGCCAGTACGGAGTTGCCCGGGGGACCGTGCTCGGCGCGTTCGAGCAGCTCCGGCTGGAGGGATACCTGCGAGCCCGCGTCGGTTCGGGAACCTTCGTCAACGCAGTCCTGCCGGACGACCTGCTCCAGGCGCCGCGCCACGGCGGAGTGCGGGCGGCGCGGCGCGAGGGTCCCCAGCCGCGGCGGCTTTCCGGATTTGGAGAGCGGGTCAGGCACCTGCCCGGCTTCGAGAACCGGCCGCTCCGCGCCTTCCGCGCCAACCGGCCGGCCCTCGACCTCTTTCCCACCACGCTCTGGGCGCAGCTCGCCGGCCGCCGGATCCGCCGCGCCACGACGGCCCACCTCCTCGATTGCGGGCCGCTCGGCCTCGCCGACCTGCAGACGGCGGTCGCCACCTACCTTACGAGCGCCCGCGGTGTGAACTGCGAGCCGGGCCAGGTGGCGATCGTCTCGGGGGTTCAGGAAGCGATCGATCTGGTGGCACGGCTGCTGGTGGACCCCGGGGACCGGGTCTGCATCGAGGACCCGGGCTACATCGGCGCCGCGCGGATCTTCGAGGCGCACGGCGCGCGGATCTGCCCGATCCGCGTGGATGGGGAGGGAATGCTCGTGCCGGAGGTCCGACTGGACCATGTGCGTCTCGCCTACGTCACGCCGGCGCACCAGTTCCCGCTGGGGATGAGCATGACCCTCTCCCGGCGGCTCGCGCTCCTCGACTGGGCGCGCGCCACCGGTGCGCTCATCCTGGAGGACGATTACGACAGCGAGTACCGGTTTGCCGGGCGCCCGCTCCCCGCCCTGCAGGGACTCGACCGGCACGGCGTCGTTCTGTTCGCCGGGAGCTTCAGCAAGGTGCTCTTTCCGGCGCTCCGGCTCGGCTACCTCGTCGTTCCCGGGGACATGGTGGACCGGATCACGGCCGCCAAGTCCGTCGTGGGCCAGCACGCGCCGCTGCTCGACCAGGCGATCCTCTCGGATTTCATCACCGAGGGTCACTTCGGCCGCCACCTGCGGCGGATGCGGGAGATCTACGCGGAGCGGCTCGCCGTGCTGCAGGAGGAAGCGCGCGCCCGGCTCGGCGGCCTCCTGGAGATCGGAGGCATCGACGCGGGTCTCCAGACGACGGGATGGCTCGGCAAAGGACTCATCGAAGAGGAGGTCACCCGCGCTGCTGCCAGGCGGGACGTCGAGGTGGTCCCCATCGGCCGCTACGCCCGGCGTCCGATGGACAGGCAGTGCCTGCAGCTCGGATTTGCGGCGCTCGACGTCCCGGAAATCCGGCGGGGCGCGCGCGAGCTGGCCCGCGCGCTCGAGGAGCTCACCTGAAGACTTCTTCGGTGCCCGTTCACGCACCGTTCAGGCGTGAGCGCCATCTTGGATGCGAAAGGAGGGGCCAATGCGACAGCCAAGATCGGCCGAGGCCGCACTCATCGAGCGGGAACACCTGACCCGGATTCTGCTCGAACAGATGGAACGGACCTTCAGCACGGAAGGGGCGCGGAGCGCCGTCCAGGTCATGGAGCGGCTTCTGCTTCACCTCGACGAGAACGCGCTGCGCGAGTTCGCGTATCAGAGCGGCATCACCGCAGAGGACGAGCTCGAGCCCGACGTCGAGGAGCGTGGCGCTCCCCCGGAGCAGTAGGGCGCACCCGGTGCACCGCCTTCTCCTGGCGGGGTCCGCCAACCCCGACCTCGCCGCGCGCACCGCGGAGGCGCTCGGAGCGGGCCTCGCCGTGCGGGAGCTCACCCGGTTTCCCGATGGCGAGATCCACGTCGACATTCGCGAGAGCGTTCGCGACGCGGACGTCTACCTGCTGCAGGCCACGGCGCCGCCGATCGAATCGAACCTGCTGGAGCTCCTCCTGCTCTCCGATGCCTGCAGGCGCGGCGGAGCGGCGCGAGTCACCGGGGTCATTCCCTACTTCGGTTACGCCCGACAGGACCGGCGGGCCACCGGACGGGAGGCGGTCGGTGCGAAGGTGCTGGCTCAGGCGCTTTCGGGCGCGGGAATCGAGCGGATCGTCACCATCGATCTCCACTCGGCGGGACTCGAAGGCGTCTTCCCCTCCGCGCTTGAGCACCTGACCGCGCTTCCGACGCTCGCCGCCGCGCTCGGCCCTCCGAAAGACGCGCTCGGCGTCGTCGTGTCACCGGACGCGGGTGCGATCAAGCTCGCCGAGCGATGGGGCCGGCGGCTCGCCCTTCCCGTGGCGCTCGTCCACAAGACCCGGCTCACCGGCGATGCGGTGGCGACGCACGGTGTCGCCGGCGACGTCCGCGGCCGGAGGCCACTCGTCGTGGACGACATGATCAGCACCGGCGGAACACTCGCGGCGGCGATCGGCGCCCTGCTCGAGGCGGGCGCCGAGCCGGAGGTGACGGTC
>DASTYH010000021.1:0-4608 GCA_035765075.1 Gemmatimonadales bacterium | reverse complement strand
CGCGAGCTCGGCGAGGCGTTCCCGGGAAATTCCCCGCTCCCCGTCGATCCCGCCATCGAGCCCGTCCTCGAGCATGCGGCCGTACTGAAGCTTGATCACGATACCTCCACGACGAGTCCATCATAGGCGGGCTCGATGCCGTCGGGCAGCGCGGCGGCGAGCTCCGCGTGGGCGGTCTCATGCGTCAGGTGCGTCAGGTAGGTGCGACGCGCGCCCACCCGCTGTGCCGTTTCGATCGCCTCCCCGATGCTGAGGTGCGTCGGATGCGGCCGCCACCAGAGCGCATTGAGCACCAGGACATCGAGTCCCGCGAGGTCGGCGTCGAGCGCCGGCGGGACGTCCTTCACGTCCGTAATGTATGCGAGGTTTCCCACGCGGTAACCGAAGACCCGGAGATGACCGTGGTCGAAGGCGAGGGGAAGCACCGGCACCCCCGCCACTTCGATGGCAACCCCCGGCTCGAGCGGGGTCGGGACGAGGAGCGGCTTCGAGGTCCCGTGAAAGGGTTGCACCGACGCGTCGAAGATGTAGTTGAACGAGGTGCGGAGGCGCGCCAGCGTCTCTGCCGGACCCATGATCGGAAGGGGCCGGGCGTCCCGTGCGCTGAAGGCGCGGAGATCGTCGATCCCGTTGATGTGATCGGCGTGCTCGTGGGTGTAGAGCACGGCGTCGAGCCGGGAGACGCCCGCGGCCACGAGCTGGAGCCGGAGCTCGGGGGGCGTATCGATGAGGATCGAGGCCGGGCCCCATTCGATGAGCGCCGCCGTACGGGTGCGGCGATCGCGCGGATCGGCCGAGTGGCAGACGGCGCAGCTGCACCCGACCTGGGGCACTCCGAAGGAGGTCCCGGTTCCGAGGAACCGGAGGCGGGGCACGCTAGACGTCCTCCACCTTGAGCAGGTTCGTCGTGCCGGGCCGGTCGAAGGGAACGCCGGCGGTCACGACGACCCGGTCCCCCGGCTCGGCGAGCCCGAGCTCGAGGAGACGCTGGCGCGCCACCGGAAGCATGTCCTCGTAGCTGGGCAGGTGATCCACGAGCGCGGGCACCACGCCCCAGACGAGCGCGAGCTGGCGGAAGGTCTCGGGCTCCGTCGTCACCGCGAAGATCGGGACGGTGGGGCGGTACGCCGCCACGGTGCGGGCGGTGAACCCGCTGCTGGTGAAGCACACGATGAGCGGGGTGCGCAGGAGCTCCGCCGCGGCGCAGGTGGCGACGGCGATCGCCGTCTCGGTGCGCGCCGCCTCCCGGTCCCCTTCCCGCCGGCCGAGCCGCTCTCCCTCCTCGGGCCGGCCGGCCACGATGTCGAGCGCAGAGCTCCGGCTCCGCCGGTGCTGCTCCAGCTCGTGGGCGATCCGGGCCATCGCCGCGACCGCCTCGACCGGATAGCTCCCCACCGCCGTCTCCGCCGAGAGCATCACCGCGTCGGTCCCGTCGAGGATCGCGTTGGCCACGTCGGACGCCTCCGCCCGGGTCGGACGGGGCGCGTGGATCATGGACTCCAGCATCTGGGTGGCGGTGATCACCGGCTTGTTGCTGAGGTTCGCCTCGCGGATGAGGCGCTTCTGGGCGAGCGGCACCTCCTCGAAAGGCAGCTCGACGCCGAGATCGCCCCGCGCCACCATGATGGCATCCGAGACCGCCAGGATGCCCCGGATGTTCCGGAGCGCGGTGTCCTTCTCGATCTTGGCGATGATGCGCGTCGGAGGGGGCACGAGGCGGCGCATCTCCTCGACGTCCTCCGCCCGGCGCACGAACGACATCGCGATGAAATCCACCCCCAGCGCCGTCACGCGGGCGACTTCCTCGCGATCGCGGTCGCTGATCGCCGGCGCGCTCACCTCGAGGCCGGGAAGATTGATCCCCTTGTTCGACCGCAGCTCCCCCCCGTAGCGCACCGTCCCCCGGACCCGGTCGCCGCGGACCTCGGTCACGTCCACCGAAAGGAGGCCGTCGTCCAGGAGAATGCGCGCGCCCGGGGTGACGTCCCGCGCCAGCGCCTCGTAGGTCGTGGGGATCTCGTCCTCGCCCGCGCTCGATTCGGGCGCGAAGACGACGGCGGCGCCTCGCTCGAGCTGGAGCGGCGCGGCCAGCTTCCCGACCCGGATCCGGGGGCCCTGGAGGTCCACGAGGATCGCGACCGCGCGACCGGCGCGCTCGCGGTCCGCCAGCACCGCCTTGAGGTCCCGGATCCAGCGCGTCCGGATCTCCGGGGTGCCATGGGAGGCATTGATGCGCACCACGTCCACCCCCGCGTCGAGGAGGGCGGCCATGCGCTCGCGCGTTTCCCAGGCAGGGCCGAGGGTGGCGACGATCTTGGTGCGGCGAACAGTCGTGCGGGACACGGGTCGTCCTGTCTTGAGGGAGCGGCGATCAGGCTCGCAGTCTAGCGAGGTCCCCTCCGCCGTGCACCCATCGGCGGCGTGCGCGTGTCAGCGCGTCGGCGGGACCTCTTTTCCACACCAACGCGTCGACCGTTTCCGGGGCATGCGGGCACCGCGCGTGCGGATGTGGACAATGTTTCCAAAGCTTTCAACGGGTTCCACACGGTCGGAACCGACCCTGCCGCGGACCATGATACGCCACATGAGGTAGAACTGTTTAAACAGCTATTTTACAGCGTCTTACGCGGTGGCAATTCAACTACTATGAACGAAGGCGACAGTGTCGCCACTGTCGCCTTTCGGAGCCATTCCCCGGCGTTTTCCACCGCATCAACAGGTGGCTGAAGCGAGCGGTTCTGCATCCACAAATCGCGTGCAAATCTCCGCGGCTCACCCCGCCCGGGCTGCCTGCACCGCCCGCTTGAGCGCGTCGTACGAGCGCGGATCGAGCGCGCCGAAGCGGAGATCCCGATAGGTGACGCGGCCCTCGGCATCGATCACGTAGACGGTACGGCGCGGGCGGTTCTCCCCCTTGCTGCCATACATCCTGGCGATCCGGAGGTCGGGGTCGCTGAGGAGGCGGAAGGGGAGGTCGAGACTGGCGGCGAACCGCTGGTGCGTCTCGAGCGAGTCGGCGCTGATCCCCACGACCACCACGTCCTCCCCGCCCCCGAAGAGCTCGGCGTAGCGATCCGTGAACGCCTTCATCTCCGCCGTGCACCCGGTGGTGAAATCGGCGGGATAGAATGCCACGACGACCACGCGCCCCCGCTGCTCGCGGAGCACGAAATCGCTGTCCACCGAGCCGATCGAGTCCCGCGTGGCCCAGGGGAGCCGGAAATCAGGGGCCCTTGCACCGACCTCGGGGCCCGAGACCACGACCGCGGTCGGGGTGCCTCGGGCCTCCTGGGCCGCCGCCCGGGCGGGGAGGGCGACGAAGACGGCAGCGGCAGCCGCAATCAGGAGCAGCTTCGACATCGGGACATCCTTCCTGTCTGAATGGTTCACTGTCCGGCGGCGGCGCCGGTCACGCGGCGAAGCGCCGGCTCCAGGTTCTGCTGGCCTCCGCTCCCGGTATAGACGACGGTGCCGGCGCTGTCCACGATGACGATGTAGGAGGTCGCCGGGGGATCGTAGGCGCGTGCGGCGACGCCCTCCTCGTCGTACAGCGTGGTGAACGGCGGATCGTGCGCGGCGAGAAAGGCGCGAACGCCGTCGCGGCTCTCGCTGATCGTGACGTTGACCCCGTAGAAGGCAACCTCGTCACCGAACCGCTCGTGCATCGCTCTGAGCGCCGGCAGCATTGCCTGGCAAGAGGTGCACCAGGTGGCCCAGAACTCGAGGAGGACCGGGCGGGTGCCGATCACCCTGCCGAGGTCCACGGCGGTCCCGTCGAGCATCGGGGCAACGAAGCCGGGAGCGCGGCTCCCCACCTCGATTCCCTCTTCCTGGGCGTGGACTGTGCCCGGAAGCACCGCCGCGGCGAGGAGGCCCCACGCGAGGACGGCGCGGCCGACCAGGCATCGCGGGCTCATCGCCCCGCCGGCTCGGCGGCCCGGTAGCGGGTGGCCACGTATTCCTCCAGGATGACCAGGAATTCGGGGACGATATTGTCGCCCTTGAGGGTCACCCGGAGGCGTCCGTCCACGTAGACCGGGGCCCTGGGATCCTCGAAGGTCCCCGGCAGCGAGATGCCGATGTTGGCGTGTTTCGATTCCCCGGGACCGTTCACGATGCATCCCATGACGGCGACCTTCATCTCCTCCACGCCGGGATACGCCTCGCGCCACGCCGGCATCCGCTCCCGGATGTGCGCGCCGATGTCGAGCGCCATCTGCTGGAAGAAAGTGCTCGTCGTCCTTCCGCAGCCGGGACAGCTGGTCACCTGCGGCGTGAAGCTCCGGAGCCCCATGCTCTGGAGGATCTGCTGCGCCACGAGGACTTCCTCGGTGCGATCCCCGCCGGGGGCAGGCGTGAGCGAGACCCGGATGGTGTCGCCGATCCCCTCCTGGAGCAGCACCGCCAGGCCCGCGGTGCTGGCCACGATCCCCTTCATGCCGAGCCCAGCCTCGGTGAGGCCGAGGTGGAGCGGCAGGTCGCAGCGGGCGGCGAGCAGGCGGTAGACATCGACCAGGTCCCGGACCTGGGACACCTTGGCGCTGAGGATGATGCGGTCGTGCGCCAGGCCCGTCGCCTCCGCCAGGTCCGCCGAGCGGAGCGCCGACT
>DASTYH010000020.1:0-2188 GCA_035765075.1 Gemmatimonadales bacterium | reverse complement strand
GTCCCCCGCAAGCGCCACGACGATCCGCCCTCCCTCCGACGACCACGGCTGGGGACCCGTGGCGATCGCGGAGACGCCGGCGTTGGGCGGCGGCTCCCCCGGAATCCGCGCGGCGAGGAGCGGCGCATCGAATGCCGCGGGGGTGAGCGCGCTCGCCTGCAGGTCGGAAAGGACCAGGATCTCTCCCGGACGCGACTCGGCTGCGAGGACCTCACCCGCCGCGGCGACCGCGGCACCAAGATCGAGCCGAACGGGCACGGGCCGGGCGCTGTCCACGATGGCCGAGAGCGCGGCGACGTCGCCGCGCCGGGGGACCCCGTCGGCGGTGACGATCCAGAGTGCGTCCTCGGGCGTGGCCCGCCCGAGCGCGGCGCGCGCCGAGGATTTCAGTCGGGCGAGCCACTGGGTACCGCCTCCGACGGCCGCGCTGCTCGCGCTGTTGTCGAGGATGAGCACCAGCGCGCTCGGCGCATGCCCGGGCACGCCCGTCAGCTGCATGGTGGGACCCGCCGCCGCCGTCACGAGGGCCGCAATGAGCAGTGTCCGGAGGAGGAGCAGCAGCCAGTTCTGCAGCTTCAGCCGCTTCCGGTGCTCCTGGGTCGTGGTCCGGAGGTAGCGCACTGCGGGAAAGGGCACCGTCGGCGGCTGGCGCCGGGCGATCAGGTGCAGGAGAAGGGGGATGCCGGCCGCGAGCAGCCCCGCCAGGACCCACGGATGGAGAAACGCGATCATCGGCCGCCGCGGGGAAGCGCCAGCGCCTCCCGGAGCACGTCGCCGAACGGCGTGCTGGTCAGGACCCGGTGGTAGGCTATCCCCTGGCGCCGACAGGCGGCGCGCCACTCGGCGACGACGCTGTTCACCGTCGCCTCGTACGCGTCTGCCCAGTCCTTGGGCCTGAGGACCACGGCATCGCGCGATTCCGGATCTTCGAAGCGAGCTTCGGCAGGGCCCGCGAGGGTCGCTTCGGCGGGGTCCATGATGTGCAGAACGAGGACCTGATGCCCCCGGTGCCGGAGGAAGCGGAGCGCGGTGAGCGCGAGGTCCCGGTCGAGCAGTAGATCGGAGACGAAGACGACGAGCCCGCGCCGCCGAAGCTGGTCCATGACGCGCCGGAGCGCGGGCTCGGCGGCAGTCCCCGCCCCCGCCTCGACCCGCGCGAGCTGCTCCAGAAGCAGATGCCAGTGAGTGTGCCGGGCGCGGGCGGGGGTCACGCTCCGGACATCGTCGTCGAAGGTGATGAGCCCTGCCGCGTCACGCTGGCGAATGAGGACCAGCGCGAGCGCCGCAACGAGCCGCCGGGCGTAATCGAGCTTCGGCAGCGTGGTCTCGGGCGACCCGGTCCATGCCATGGAGCGCGACGCGTCGAGGACGATCATGGCCCGAAGATTGGTTTCCTCCTCGAACTGCTTGACGTAGAGGCGGTCGTTGCGTCCGAGTATCTTCCAGTCGACGTAGCGGAGCTCATCCCCGGGCTGGTACATCCGGTGCTCGGCGAACTCGACGGAGAACCCGCGGCGGGGAGAGCGGTGCAGTCCGGTGAGGAACCCTTCGACGACCCCCCGGGTCGTCACCTCGAGCCCGCCGAGGCGGGCTACCTCGCGGGGATCCAGCAGATCGAGTCGGGCGCGGTCTCGGGGAGCGTGAACAGGGGGCATGGGCGCCGCAACGTATCCGGTGAGCGCGGCGGAAGTCAACGCGGCGCGGCGCGTCCAGCGCCGGGGACGCCGCCTCGGAGCGGCGGCGGCGAGCAAAATGCCAAGTTGTTCTGAGCAAACGCGTTGAAGCGATGGGCCCGCGTGGCACACGCCGTGCGGAGCCTGCTCCCGTCTGCTACGTCACCGCTGGTTCGGAGGTTTCATGCCGCGCATTGCCTCGCTGATCGCCTTTACCGGGCTCCTGGTCGTTCCGCTCACGCCGCTTGCGGCGCAGGATGCGGACCGGCCGCGGCCCCGGCGTGAGCAGCCGGCGCCCGAGCGCCCGCGGGCCGAGCCCTCCCGCGCCACGGAGGATCGGCGCCCCGCCGAGCGGCCGGCAGTCGATCGGGAGCGCCAGTCAGCGCCGGCCGAGCGGCGGCCGGAGCCGGCGGCCGAGCGCCGGCCCCCCGCCCGGAGCACCGGAGAGCCGGAACTCCGGCGCCGGAAGCCGGAGGGCTGAAACAGGGGGAAGCAGCGGTGCGTAAGCGGGGTGG
>DASTYH010000019.1:0-2771 GCA_035765075.1 Gemmatimonadales bacterium | reverse complement strand
GCCTCCCACCACCTCGGCGCCGACCGCCGCGGTCGCCGCCCCGATACCGCGCATGATGGCCACACTCTCGGCCGCCGGGGCGGAGCGCGGCCCCGCGAGTGCAACGAGGACCGCGGACGGCTCCGCGCCCATCGCGGCGAGGTCCGACAGGGCGCTCGCCGCGGCACGCCATCCGATCTCTTCCAGCGAGAGCCAGGCGCGGCGGAAATGGACCCCTTCCACGCTGACGTCGGTGCTCGCGAGCCACTCGCCGCTCCCGATGACGGCGCAGTCGTCACCCAGCCGATCTTCTGAGGTGAGCGCGGCGGCGATGGCGCGGATCCGGTCGAACTCCGGACCCTCGCCGAGCGGACTCTTCACCGGCCGAGCGCGTCGAGGCGGAAGCGGACGAGCCCCGCCGTGGTCCCGACCCAGAGGTGATCGGCGTCCAGCGCGAGATCCACCGGCGGCGCCGGAATGTCGCCGACCGGGAGGATCCGGCCGACGGGCGCATCGAATCGGGCGTAGCCGACACCGCGCTCGCCGGCGAGCCACGCACCATCGCCGTCGAGCACGAAGGCGCGGAGCGGGCCGAGCGCGGCGGTCTGGTCCGGTCCGGCAGTCCAGACGCCCCGCTCCCCCCGCCAGATGAGGCGCTCGCGCGTGAGCGCCACGAGGCGCTCGCCCATCCACTCCATGCCGATGACGGGGCCGCGGAAGCGCTGCGACGCGGCGAGCGCCGCCGGCTGCAGCATCGGTCCTCCGCGACTCACCGTGAAGAAGAGTCCGGCATCGGTGCCGATCCAGGTGGTATCGGCGGAGATCCCCACGGCGTATGCCGGTCCCGCAAAGTCGGGCGCGATCCGGATCACTTCCGCCGAGTCGGAGATGCGCGCGGCGCCGCGTGCAGTCCCCGCCGCAATCCACTCTCGGCGCGCGGCTAGGGCGTACGCCCGGCTGTCCGGAAGTCCCCGTCGCTCGTCGAAGATGTCGGTTCGCCCGGTCTGGGGCTGGATCCGCGCCACGCCCTGGTCGGTGGCGGCCCACAGCTCGAGGCCGATACCGATCAGCTGGCGCACGCGCCCGAAGGGGAGGCCGGTGGCCGGCGGACCGTACACGCTGCGGAATTCGCTCAGGTCCGCCGCGACGAACGTGAGCGCCGCCGGGACGTTCGGCTCGAGATCGTTTGCCACCCACACGCCCCCCGGTGCGGAGAAGAGCGCACCGATCCGGTCTCCGACGAGGCCGAAACTCAGCCGTTCCGGGAACGCCGAGCCTTCCCGGAGATAGAGGAGCCCGGCGCCGTCGGTGCCGAGGTACCAGCCAAGCCGGTCGAAGCTCTGCGCTGCCGAGGTGTAACGCACATCGCGCAGTCGCGGGTCCACCAGGAGGCCGCCGCCCGTCTGGAGCGAGGGATGGGTCCGCGCAACCTCACTCATCGTTGCGGGCCGGATCGGCTGGGACGGCGGCTCGGCGGGGATGACGGCGCTGCTGCCCCGATTGGCGCGGAGCCAGCCCTGGCCGGTATCGAGGAGGAGTCCGTCGGGAGACGACATGTCGAATGCGATGCCGCGGATCGGGGCGGGCGCTTCCCCGACGGTCCAGAGCTGGAGGTCGGGGGAGAAGTTCACCCAGCCGGTGCGTCCCGCGAGCCAGAGCGAGTTGTCCAGCGGATCGGCGAGCGCCATCGTCACCCCTTCGAGGAGCCGCGGCTCGGGGGGAACAAAGGGGCCCTCCCACCGAGCGAACTGCGGGCGCCAGACGAGCAGCGCGCTCGGCGACGTTGCGTACACCCGATCCGAGGTTGCGGCCACCGACGTGATCCGCGAGAAGGCACCGATCACCACCCGATCCTCGAGCGCCCAGTCCCGCGTCGGACGCTGGGCGTCGAGCGGGGAGGTGGCGAGCGCCGTCACGAGTGTCAGGCCGGTGTAGCCGGCACTCGTGGCGAGTCGGCCAACGTCTTTGAAGGCAAGCATATATGACATCTTATCTCACGTCGATTGTCAGGCCTAGATTGCGGCCGGCGCCGGCAGCTCGGCTATGACCGGCGCCCCGCCCCGATTCCGCAGGATGGGCGCCAGTCCCCATTCGCGCCATACGTCGGGAAGCGCCTGGATCACGTCCATCGGTCGCATGGCGTGGGCCGTCACCCGGCGCGCGGCGATGTCTCCCGCCATGCCGAGGGCGAGTGCCGCGAGCGCGGCAGCGATGTCCGGCTCGACCCGTTGCGCGAGCAGGGTCCCCGCAATGCCGCTCAGCACGTCGCCGCTCCCCCCCGATCCGAGTCCCGGATTGCCGGCCGCCACCGTCCAGATGGCGCGACCTCCGCTCGCGATCACCGACGGCACGCCCTTGAGGAGAAGCGTGGCCCGAAGCTCCGCCGACCCCGCCGCAGCGGCGTGCCACGGATCCACCTCCCGCTCGGCCGCGAGCATCGGGAGGAGGGCGCGGAATTCACCGGGATGGGGCGTGAGGATGGTGGGCGCGCGGGTCGCCAGCTCCGCGAGTGTCCCCGGAGCGCCCTGGAACGCGGTCAGCGCATCGGCGTCGAGGACGTGTGCGCGGGTTCCCCGCAGGAGCTCCAGCAGGAAGTCGGCGCGCCCGTCGCCCCGGCCATAACCCGGCCCTGCCACGATGCAATCCGCCCGTGCGGCGAGCTCCCGCAAGTCGTCGGACGGGGTGGCGTCGAACGCCTGCGCCAGTGTGAGGAGGTCCGGCTCCGCCTCTCTCAGTTCGGCGATGGTCTCCCGAGGTGCCACCGCATGGACGTAGCCCGCGCCTGCGGCAAA
>DASTYH010000018.1:0-3699 GCA_035765075.1 Gemmatimonadales bacterium | reverse complement strand
CGTGCGCCCCGACCGGACGCGCACGGCGTGGACGGTGGGGGGCGTCATCCTGGGCGTGGTCCTCGGCTTCGGCGGGTCGATGGCGGCGGCGTACTTCCAGCTCACCCCCGTTCCCTTCATCATCGCGGGATTCGTCTCCGCCCTGATCGTGATCATCATTGGCCGCCTCATGCCCGCCCGCACGGTGACGGGGACCCGGACACTCGAAGAAGTCCTCGGCTTCGGCGAGTTCCTCGAGCGGGTTGATCGGGAGAGGTACGAGAACGTGAAGCGAACCCCCGAGATGTTCGAGCGGTTCCTCCCCTTCGCCATGGCGTTCGGGGTGGAGCGGCAATGGGCAAAGGCGTTCCAGGACATCTACGTGCAGCCGCCGACCTGGTACGCGGGGGTCCATGCCGGGTCGTTCAATGCGGGGAGCTTCACGCGAAGCCTTTCCGCCATGTCGGGGCAGGCGGCGAGCGCCATGTCCTCCTCCCCGCGGACCTCGAGCGGATCGGGCTTCAGCGGCGGCTCCTCCGGCGGGGGTGGCGGAGGCGGCGGCGGGGGGGCGTTCTGAGCCGCTGATCCCCGCAATGCACTTCGGGCGTATGGCAGTGTGTCGATCGGCAGGAGGCGATCGGCCCACTGTCCATTCTCCCGGAGGATCATCGTGCCGTCTCACCTTGCTTCCCGTGGCGCCGGCCTCGTGGCCGCCCTCGCCCTCTCCGGCTGCGCGTCCGACATCGCCACACCTTCCCCGTCCGCAGCCGAGCTACCGCTCGCCCTTGCCGAGGCGCGGCCCGCCGAGAGCTGCACCAACGTCCTCGCCTATGCCACCGGCGCGCTCGGCCTCTGGAGTCACGGTGGATTCGGCGGCTTCGGCCTGACCCCCACCCCGATCACCCTGGCTGGTGAATCGGGCGTGATGGGGTCGTTCGTCGCCTCCGAAACCATCTCGGGCTCGAAGGGACAGGGTGCCCACCACATCATCCTGAGCCACGTCTTCTGGTCGGACGATGGTGCATCGTGGTTCCGGACCGAGGACCGGGCTTCGTGCGCGCCCGCCGACGCCAATCCCGCCACCTGCCAGGTCAACGACGCGCTCACCATCGTCGAGGGCGCCGGGATCTACGCGGGCGCGGCGGGCCAGTTGCACAACCACGGTGTGATCACGTTCACGAGTGTGGCGCCGCCGGCGGGCACACTCGACCTCCGGATCCGCGGACGGGTCTGTGGCGAGGGCGTCGGGGCGTAATCACGCTCCGGGAAACCGCATGACAGGGCAAATGAAAAGCGCCCGGGAACGATCCCGGGCGCTTCCCACTGCGGTCGGGCGATGATTACACCTCGGCCTCGACTTCGGCCTCGACCACCGCCACCGGCTGCTCCACCGGCACTTCCACCGGCTCCGGCATCTCGTACCCCTCGGGCGGCTCGATGTCGATCTCGGCGTAGCGGTAGATGCCGCTGCCCGCCGGGATGAGGTGCCCGATGATGATGTTCTCCTTGAGGCCGAGGAGGTCGTCCTTGGCTCCGCGGATCGCCGCGTCGGTGAGGACGCGGGTGGTCTCCTGGAAGGAGGCCGCCGAGATGAACGACTGGGTCGTGAGCGAGGCCTTGGTGATGCCGAGGAGCACGGGCTCGAACTCCGCCTCGGTCCCCTTCTTCCGCGCCACCCGCTCGTTCTCCTCCCGGTAGACGAGGCGGTCCACCGTCTCGCCCTCGAGGAAGTCGGTGTCGCCCGGCTCGGTCACGCGCACCTTCTGCAGCATCTGGCGCACGATGACGCCGATGTGCTTGTCGCTGATGCGCACGCCCTGCAGCCGGTAGACCTCCTGCACCTCGTTCAGCAGGTACTCCTGCACCGCCCGCGGCCCCTTGATGAGCAGGATGTCGTGCGGGTTGACCGGTCCCTCGGTGAGGCGGTCGCCGGCGCGGACCCGGTCGCCTTCGTGGACCCGGAGGTGCTTGCCCGCCGCCACTTCGTAGATCCGCGGCTCTTCGGCCGGCACCGCCTCGCCCTTCGCCTGCGCCTCGGCGCTCACCGCCGGGTAGACGTAGATCTCGCGCTTGCCGCGCTTGATCTCGCCGAACTTCACCGTGCCGTCGATCTCGGAGATCGTGGCCGGATCCTTCGGCCGGCGCGCCTCGAACAGCTCCGCAATGCGCGGGAGGCCGCCCGTGATGTCGCGCGTCTTGTACGCCTGGCGCGGGATCTTGGTGACGGTGATGCCCTTCCGCACCTTGATCGGCGGCGAGAGGAAGACGGTCTTGTCCTTGCTCTCCTTCTTGGTCTTCGACGGCCACGCCTCGTTGATCGGGCGCTCGTCGACGTGGAACTTCGTGCTCCACGGGTTGGCGGCGTCCGGCACGTCCATCGCCCGGCTCACCTGGTCGGTGGGCGAGCCGAGGATGATCCGGCTCCCCTCGGCGAGGGTGTATTCCTGCGGGTCCTTCCGGTTCGGCATGTAGACCAGTACCGACGGATGGAGCTCGCGGTCCGGATCGGCCATGACGACGATCGAGCGGAGGCCGGTGCCTTCGTCCAGCTCCTCGCGGAGCGTGACGCCGGGGACGAGGTCCTTCCACCGGAGCTCGCCATCGCTCTTGATGATGCTGGGATCGTTGTACGGGTCCCAGGTGTAGAGGATGGTGCCCCGCTCCTGCCCGGGTGTCGAGAAGCGCGGATCGGCCCGCTGGACCATGTCGCCCTCGCGCACCTGCAGGAGCGCGCCCTCGGGCACCGGGAAGCGGTTGATGATCCGCTTCGGGTCCTTCGGGTCCACGACGAGGATGCCTTCCTTCGTCTCGTCGGTGGCGGACTCGTCCTCCCGCGTCAGCACCACGCGGATCGAGCCCTTCGTGCCATCCTCGTACTCGACCGGCACGTCGGCCCACTCGAGGCCCTTCGTATACTGGACCACGCCGTCGGCCCGCGCGCGGCGCTCCGCCTCTTCGGCGATGCGGGACGAGGTGCCGCCGATGTGGAAGGTCCGCAGCGTGAGCTGCGTGCCCGGCTCGCCGATGGACTGCGCGGCGAGGATACCGACGGCCTCGCCCATGTCCACCATGTCCATGGTGGCCAGGTTGCGGCCGTAGCACATGCGGCAGACGCCGCGGCGCGCCTCGCAGGTGAGCACGCTCCGGATCTTGACCTTCTCGATCCCGGCGTCGTCGATGCGATTGGCGACGTCCTCGTCGATCAGCTTGCCCGACTCGACCAGCATCCGGGGATCGCCGTCCTCGTCGAGCTCGTGCGGGTCGCGCACGTCCTCGCTCGCCACGCTGCCGACGATGCGCTCGCGCAGCGGCTCGATGATGTCCTCGCCTTCCTTCAGCGCCGACACCTCGAGGCCCAGGATCGTGCCACAGTCCTCCTCGGTGATCGTGACGTCCTGCGCCACGTCCACGAGGCGGCGGGTGAGGTAGCCGGCATCCGCCGTCTTGAGGGCGGTGTCGGCGAGGCCCTTCCGGGCGCCGTGCGTCGAGATGAAGTACTCGAGCACCGTGAGCCCTTCGCGGAAGTTGGACCGGATCGGGCTCTCGATGATCTCGCCGATGCCGCCGGTGAGCTTCTTCTGCGGCTTGGCCATGAGGCCGCGCATGCCGGCCAGCTGCCGGATCTGGTCCCGGCTGCCGCGCGAGCCGGAATCGAACATCATGAACACCGGGTTGAACCCGCCGCGCGACAGGCGCAGGTGGCTCACCATCGCCTCGGCC
>DASTYH010000017.1:0-9936 GCA_035765075.1 Gemmatimonadales bacterium | reverse complement strand
GCCGCCCGGCACGGTGCTTCCCGCCGACAGCACGATCGGCGCGGCACCGAAAAGCCGCACCGAGCGCCCGGCAAGGCCTTCCAGCAGCCGTGGCGTGAGCGCCAGGCTCTCGCCGCTCAACGTGATCACTCCCAGCACGCTGCGTGACCCGCGACGGCGGGCGTGAATCACGAAGCCGTAGCGAAGTCCCTGATGCTGGGCGTCGGCACGGCGGATCGCGCTGCGCAGCTTCTGCTGGGCAAAGGCGACGGTGTGGAAGGGAACCACGTTTCGCTCCCGGCGATGTTGGAGGATGAGGTGCAGGGCATTGCATCGCATACCTCGTGCCATTCGCCGCCAGAGATCTTTCCCCCGGCCTTGCGGGACCGATTGCTGCAGGTGACCGCAGCACTCCCGCAATCTGCGGTGCTTTGCTCGCCTTGACTCGCGGAAGCGCCGCCCGGTAGCTTCGTCACATGCGCTGCTCCCGTTGCGGAAGCGACGTCCCCAGTACCTCCCGTTTCTGCTCAACCTGTGGTTTCGATCTCGCCGTCACGACGCCGGTCAGGGCGCTCGCGACGGGGGAGATCACCGATTTCGACCTGGTGCGGGAAGCCCTCGACGGGGAGTACGAGGTCCTCGAGGAGCTGGGCCGCGGCGGCATGGCGCTCGTCTACCGCGCGCGCGACCGCCAGCTCGACCGCCAGGTCGCCGTCAAGGTCCTTCCGTTCACCTTCGCCTTCGACGCCGAGTTCGTCGAGCGCTTCCAGCGGGAGGCGCGCACCAGCGCGCAGCTCGAGCACCCGAACATCATTCCCATCCATCGCGTCGGGCAGTCCGGGCGGGTGATCTACTTCGTCATGAAGTACCTCCGTGGCGGATCCCTGGCGTCCGTCCTCGCCGAGCGCCGCGTCCTCTCCCCACCGGAAATCCGGCGCGTCCTGATCGACGCGGGCGCCGCCCTCGGCTACGCCGCCCAGCGCGGCGTGGTTCACCGGGACATCAAGCCCGACAACATCATGTTCGACGAGTTCGGCCAGAGCGTCCTGACCGACTTCGGGATCGCCAAGGCGGCGAGCGGCCAGCGGCTCACCGGGACCGGAATGTCCATCGGAACGCCGCACTACATGAGTCCCGAACAGGCGCGCGCGCAGGGGACCGACGGCCGAAGCGACATCTACAGTCTCGGCGTCGTCGCCTATCAGTGCCTCACGGGACAGGTCCCGTACGATGGAGAGGACAGCTTCTCGATCGGCTACAAGCACATCACCGAGCCGCTGCCGACGCCACCGCTCGCGTCGATCGACGAGCGGAAGCTGTTCGAGGTGATCCGCCGGATGCTCGCCAAGGACCCCGGCGATCGCTTCCAGCGATGCGAGGACCTGGTGGCGGCGCTGCAGGCGGATCCCGTTTCGCCTCCCGGGCCGCTCCGCCTGGGCGCCGAGGCGCGGCAAGGCGCGCCGTCCTCGCCGGTGCGGACCACGCCGCCGCCGGCGCCGCCGTCGGCGCAGCCGACGGTCGTGACGCCGGTGCGCACACCTGCGGCGGCACTTGCGGCGGCACCGGCCCGGCAGCCGGGGGCCCCTGCGCGCCGGATCGCGAATCGCTCGCCGGTAATGAAGCAGTCGGAGCGGTCCCTCTGGCCGTGGGTGCTCGTGCTCCTCCTCATCGGGGGCGGGGCCACGGCCTATGCGCGCTTCGGGAATCCGTTCACTCCCGCGGCGGCGTCGGAATCACCGGCAGCCGATCCGGCGTCCCCGCAGTCCCCGGCGTCGAGTCTCGCTGCGGCCGATTCGGTCGCGGCCGATTCGGCGCCTTCCACTCCGGCGGCGGCCCCCGAGGGAGCGGCCCCGGCACCGGTGCCGGCCCCACCGCCGGGCACGCCCGTCGAGCGGCAACCGACGGGAAGCGGAGGAATCCGGGTGCGCGGCATTCCCGCCGGTTCGATCGTGCAGATCGACCAGCAGGTTCCGTCCTCGGCGATCTCGACGGTGAGCGCGGGCCGTCATGAGATCGCCATTTCCGCTCCGCAGCATCACTTCCTGGTGGATACCGTCGAGGTGGCCAACGGCGAAACACTGGACTACGCCCCGACGCTCGTGCCCGTGGGAGCGCGGGTTCCCTCCCCGGCACCGCGGCAGCCGCGTCGCGCCGCCGCCCAGGGCCCCTGCGATCCGGGTCCCGCCTACGACGCCACGCAGTGTTTCGACGTTCGGCCGCGGCCTGCGGATGCGCCGTTTCTCGCGCCCCCCGACGGCGTGCCGCTGCCGGAGCGCGGGACCCAGCTCTGGGTCCAGGTGTCGGCGGAGGGTCGGACGGCTGCCGTGCGGCCGCGGCGCAGCTCCGGGGTCCTCCGGTTCGACCGTGCCGCGGCGGCGTTTGCCCAGCGACTCGCCTGGACACCCGCCCTCCGCGGTGGCGAGCCGGTGACGGCCTGGGTCCAGCTCGAAGTGCGGCCCGCCCCGCAATGACGGTCACTCCGACCATCGACCCCACCGCCTACATCGCACCGACCGCGGTGGTGCTCGGGGACGTGACGCTCGGGGCGAGGGCAAGCGTCTGGTACCTCTCGGTGCTCCGCGGGGACATGGCTCCCATATCGATCGGGGCGGATTCCAACATTCAGGATTCGAGCGTGGTCCACGTGGATGAGGGCGTCCCGTGCACGATCGGCGAGCGCGTCGGCGTGGGGCACCGGGTGATCCTCCACGGCTGCACCGTCGAGAGTGATTCGCTGATCGGCATGGGAAGCGTGCTCCTCAACGGCGTCCGGATCGGCTCGGGAAGCGTCGTGGCCGCCGGTGCCGTGATTCCGGAGGGCATGCAGGTCCCGCCCGGCTCCCTGGTGATGGGCGTCCCCGGCCGGATCGTGCGCCCGGTCGACGCGGCGCTGGCGGAGCGGATCGCGGGAACCTGGAAGCACTACGTCGACCAGGCCCGGGCGCATCGGGCGGGGCGTTACCCGATGACGACGCCGGACCAGGGCCGGAGGGCGCTCGAGGGCGGGTGATGCGCCCGATCGTCGTCGGGTTGCCGGCAACCGTTCCCGGGCGTCCCGGTTACTCCCAGGATGGCGACCTTACCCGGGGCGGGGGCGTCGCGGTGTCGGAAGGGATCGACGCTCGCGGCGAAGTCGCCGTCTCGACGGGATGGTGCCACCCCGCCTCGTCGGCGGCCCGCTGCTTCAGCTGCCCACCCACGCCGGTGGCGAAGGCCCCGGGTTCCGGCCCACCCTAGGCGAGTCCCCCTCGACACACTGTCGCTCCAGTGGCTTTTCCACAGGGCGAATCCTCGTTGCACGGTTGTGATATATTTGTGATGTGGGGAGTGTTTTTGCGCGTCGCTACGGGCTTTTGCGGCGTATTGTGCCGGTCTCGAAATGGGCCTAGCTTGCTCCTCCGTTTCGGTGACCGCAGCAGCGCCGCGCGAGTCCGCGCCCCGCAGCCCCATTCGCCCAATACTTCGAAGTCGGAGAGTCGCGCATGAATTCCCAGACGCCCAGGGAACCGGTGTCGCTGTCGCCCAATGCCATCACCGTGATGGAAAAGCGCTATCTCGTGAAGGACGAAACGGGAAAGCCGGTCGAGCGATCCGAGGACCTCTTCTGGCGCGTCGCCAGCACCATCGCCGCCGCCGACCGGAAGTACGGCGCGTCCGACGGGGCGGTGGAGGAGGTGGCCGAGGCCTTCTACGGGCTCATGGCCAACCGGTACTTCATGCCGAACTCGCCCACCCTGATGAACGCGGGACGGCCTCTCGGCCAGCTCTCGGCGTGCTTCGTCCTCCCCGTGGATGACGCGCTCTCCAACGGGAAGAGCGGGATCTACGACACCCTCCGCTCGATGGCGCTCGTCCACCAGTCGGGCGGGGGGACCGGCTTCAGCTTCTCCCGGCTCCGGCCGAAGAACGACATCGTCCGCTCGACCATGGGCGTGGCGTCGGGACCGGTCTCGTTCATGAGCCTCTTCGACGCCTCCACCGACGTGGTGAAGCAGGGGGGAACCCGCCGGGGCGCCAACATGGGCATCCTCCGGGTGGACCACCCGGACATCATGGACTTCATCACCTGCAAGGACGACATCACCAAGGTCACCAACTTCAACATCTCGGTGGCGGTGACCGATGCGTTCATGGAGGCGGTGGAGGCCGACTCGGACTACGACCTGATCCATCCCAAGACCGGGGAGGTCACCGGTCAGCTCCACGCGCGCGACGTCTGGAACCGGATCATCCACGGGGCCTGGAAGACGGGCGAGCCGGGCGTGTTCTTCATCGACCGCGCCAACTACTACAACCCCGTCCCGCATCTCGGTGCCTACGAGGCCACGAACCCGTGCGGGGAGCAGCCGCTCCTCCCGTACGACGTCTGCAACCTCGGCTCGATCAACCTCGGCGCCTTCGTGAAGGACGGCGCCGTCGACTGGGATCACCTCCGCCGGGTGGTGCACCTCAGCACGCACTTCCTCGAGAACGTCATCGACGCCAACCAGTATCCGCTCCCCGAGATCACCGATCTCGCCCAGCGGATCCGCCGGATCGGGCTCGGCGTCATGGGTCTCGCCGATCTCTTCATCCGGCTGGGTGTGCCCTACGACTCCGAGGAGGGCGTGGAGCTCGGCCGGCAGATCCAGGCGTTCGTGGACGACGAAGCGAAGAACGCCTCGGAGCGGCTCGCGACGATCCGCGGCCCCTTTGCCGAGTGGGAGCGGAGCATCTGGGGACCCGATGCGACCTGCGCCCGCGGCCCGAATGGGGAACGGGTCCGCCCGATGCGGAAGCTCCGCAACTGCAACGTGACGACGGTGGCGCCGACCGGCACCATCTCGATCATCGCCGGCTGCAGCTCCGGGATCGAGCCGCTCTTTGCCGTGGCGTTCATGCGGAACCAGGCGGGCGTCCTGATGCCGGACGTCAACGAGGATTTCGTCGCGATCGCCAGGGCGGAGGGGTGGTACTCGGAGTCCCTGATGCAGCGGATCGCCCAGGCGGGGCATATCGCCTTCGATGAGGTGCCGGCGAAGTGGCAGCGCGTCTTCGTCACGGCCAACCACATCAAGCCGGAGTGGCACATCCGGATGCAGGCGGCGTTCCAGGAGCACAACGACAGCGCCATCTCCAAGACCTGCAACTTCGCGCAGGACGCGAGCGAGGCCTACGTCGAGGAGATCTATCGCCTGGCGTACAAGCTGAACTGCAAGGGCGTGACCGTCTACCGGGACGGGAGCCGGGAGATGCAGGTCCTGTCCACCGGTTCGACGGCAAAGAAGGTCCAGGAGCAGGCGACGTCCAGCGGGAAGGCCGAGGCACGCGGAGACCTTGCGGGGTCCGTCGTGGCGGGCGCGGAGGCGCTCCGCGCTGCCGAGGCCGATCTCCGTGGCGAGCTCGCCGAAGCCAATGCCGAGCTGGCTCGGCTCCGGCGGATCGTGCACGAGCTCGAGGCGGAGAACCTGAACCGCCGGCAGAAGCGCTCCCGCCCGGAAATGCTGCGCGGGACCACGCGGCGCGTCGAAACGCCCCTCGGTACGCTCTACGTCACCATCACCGAGGACGACAAGGGCCAGCCGTTCGAGGTGTTCATGAGCCTCGGCAAGGCCGGTGGGGCGCTCATGGCCGATGTCGAAGCGATCGGCCGGCTCATCAGCCTCTCGCTGCGCTCGGGCATCCCGATGAAGGAGATCCACCGCCAGCTGCGCGGCATCAGCTCCGACCGCGTGATCGGCCTCGGGGCCAACAAGATCCTGTCGGTGCCCGATGCGGTGGGCATTGCCATCGAGCGGTGGATGCTCGACAAGCAGGGAATCCAGCAGGAGCTGCTCGCCACCACCGGCGAGCACCCGACGCCGCAGCTCGTGCAGAGCGTGACGCAGGGGAACGAGCAGATGATCTTCGGCGGAATGCAGCAGACGCTCTCCGGCGCCTGTCCCGACTGCGGCTCCCAGCTCGAGTACGCCGAGGGGTGCGTCAAGTGCCACGTCTGCGGTTTCAGCGAGTGCGGGTGACGGGCGCCCCCGGCGGAAAGTGATGTCCGTCACCAAATACCCGAGACCGGCCGCCGGAAACCCCGGCGGCCGGTTTCGTTTCCGTCGCGACCCTCGACATCCGCTCGAACCGCGTTAGTGTACGCTGCTATGCATGGCTCCCCGCACTGGGGTCTCCTCCCCCGATGACGCTCGACCGGTCCCACGCCGATCTCGACCTCGATCGCCGCCGCCTCATCGCGATCATCGAGTCGTCGGACGATGCGATCGTCAGCAAGGACCTCGAAGGGGTCATCCGCACCTGGAACCCCGCCGCGGAGCGCATCTTCGGCTATACACCCGACGAGATCATCGGCCAGCCGATCTTCCGCCTCATTCCCCCCGAGCTGCACGACGAGGAACACCAGCTGCTCGCGCGCATCCGCCGCGGGGAGCACATCGCGCACTATGATACCGACCGCATCCGGAAGGATGGCCGGCGGATCCGGATCGCGCTCACGCTCTCGCCGCTGCGCGACCGCGACGGCAACCTCATCGGCGCGTCGGCGATCAAGCGGGACGTCACGGCCCAGCGGGCCATCGAGCTGCAGTTGCAGCAGGCACAGCGGATGGAGGCGGTCGGACGCCTCGCGGGCGGGATCGCGCACGACTTCAACAACCTCCTCACCATCATCGGCGGACTCACCCGCCTGGCCGTCAACCGGCTTGCCGAGGGGAGCCGCGAACGTACCGATCTCGAGCAGGTGATCAAGGCGGCGGACCGGGCGACGACCCTCACGCAGCAGCTGCTGACCTTCAGCCGCCGGCAGGTCGCGGAGATCGCCATCCTCGACGTGGCCGACGTGGTGCGCGGGCTCGAGTCACTGCTCCGGCGGCTCATCGGCGAGCACATCGCCCTCAGGACGATCCTGACCGCCGATTCGGGCCGCGTGCGGAGCAACCGGGCACAGCTCGAGCAGGTGGTGATGAACCTGGTCGTGAACGCGCGCGATGCGATGCCGGAGGGAGGCAGCCTCGTCATTCAGGTGGATATCGCGAAGATCGATGCGGCCTTTGCCCAGGAGCGGCTGCGGCTCGATCCGGGGGAATACGTGGTTCTTTCGGTGAGCGATACGGGGGAGGGAATGGACGCCCTCACCCAGGCGAACATCTTCGAGCCCTTCTTCACCACGAAGGCACCGGGCACCGGTACCGGTCTCGGGCTCGCGACCGTGTATGCCATCGTCCAGCAGACGGGGGGCGCGATCTACGTCTACAGCGAGCCCGGCCGGGGCTCCACATTCAAGGTGTATCTCCCGAGGGAGGATGCTGCCGTGCCGCGGGCCGCGGATACGGCGGAGCACTCGCCGACGCCGGCTCACACCCGCGGCACGATCCTCATCGCGGAGGACGAACCCGGGGTGCGCGCCTTTTCCGCGTCCGTGCTCGAGGATGCGGGCTATCAGGTGCTCGAGGCGGGGAGTGGGGAGGAGGCGCTCGCGCTGGCGGCCGCGCCCGGCCAGGAGATCACGCTCCTTCTGACCGACGTCGTGATGCCGGGGATCAACGGAAGGGTCCTCGCGGAACGGGTGCGGGCGCTGTTTCCCCGCGTGGCGGTGATCTACACCTCGGGTTATACCGACGACATGGTCCTTCGCGCCGGTGTCCTCACCGAAAGCGCGGCGTTCCTGCAGAAGCCCTTCACGCCCGAGCGGCTCCTCCGGCGCGTCGGCACGGCGATCGCCGCCGCGTCAGCGAGCTGATCGCGGCGGCGCCTCAGCGCGCCTCGCGGGCCACGACCCGGACGCCGTCCGAGACTTTCTCCCCGGGATAGGAGATCACCGTATCCCCCGGTGCGAGGCCCTCCGTCAGCTCCACTCGCGCCGCCGTTCGCTGACCCACCGACACCGGACGCATCCGTGCCCGGCCCGCTTCCACCCTGAACACCGCCCATCCGTCGCCGCTCCTGAAGGTGGCGTTGGCTGGCACCGTGAGCACGTCCGGCGCCGCCCAGATCCGGATTCGCGCCTCGATCCGGAAGCCGTCTCCGAGCCCCTCCCATGCCTCCCGGGGAGCGTCCAGGTCCACGATGACGTTCACCCGCTGCTCCTCCACGCCGAGTGCGGAGATCCTGGTGAACCCCGCCGGCTCGATGCGGTGCACATGGCCGCGAAGCGCACTGTCGCCGCCCCAGCGCTCGAGTAGCACTGGGGCTCCGACGCGGACCTGCGCCGCATCGGCGGTCAGGAGGTCGACGACCGCCTCCAGCGCCGCCGGATCGCCCACCTCGAGCAGCGGCTCGCCCGCCTGGACGGGGCCCTCGCTTTCCCGGCGCAGCGTGAGGATCACGCCGTCGATGGGAGACCGGACGGGGATCTCGCCGCCAGCGGCCCCGCTGCGCAAGGCCGTCAGCGTCGCCCGATGCATGGCCACAGCCGCCTCGGCTGCCTGAACGCCGGATCGCGCCGACGCGGCCTCCTCCGCCGCGGATCGGGCCGCGACATCCGCCTGCTCGGACTGCTGCACCGGTACCGCCCCGCGAGCCAGCAGCGCGCGCAACCGCTCCGCCTCCCGCTCCTGCAGCGCCGCGGCATCGGCGGAACGACGGGCCGCGGCACGGGACTGCTCGAGGACGGCCAGGGCCGCCGCCAGCCGGGCCTGGGTCTCGGCCCGGACACGGGGATCCAGCATCGGGGCGCTGAGGGGGACCAGCCGCGCCAGGACTTCGCCACGGTGGACGGTGTCCCCCACCTCCCGGGTCACCCTGAGGAGCGTTGCGGAGACCGGCGCGGCGATCACGTAGCGGTCCCGGATCCGGGTCCGTCCATCCTCATCCACCGTCACTTCGAGCGGTCCCCGGACGGCGGGCGCCAGATCGACCGCTACGGGGTCGGGCCGCAGGATCCCGTACGCCGCCGCAAGCCCGGCGAGCACGAGCCCGGCGAGGAGGGCGCCGCGCCGCTTCTTCGGCCGGTGGCGGGCAGGGGAGGGCTTCGCGAAGCGCGGCCGCGCCGTGCCGTTCTCGAGTGACGTCGTCGGGTCGAGCGTGCTTCCGGTCATCGTCATTACTCCCGCGATTTCAGGACCGCGATCAGGTCGAGTCGATCGAGCCGCCGGCGGACGAGCAGCGCGCTGGCGGTGGCGGCGGCCAGGACCAGTCCGGCTGCGAACGCACAGGTCTCCGCCGTCATCACCACCGGCCACCGGAATCGCTCGGTCTCCACCGGCGCCGTCACCAGCCAGGTGAGTGCCCATCCGGCGAGGACACCCGGCGCGAGGGAGAGGAGCACCTCGAACGCAATTTCTCCGAGGAGCATCCGCGAGATCTCCGCCCGGGTGAACCCGAGGACGCGAAGGCTGGCGAGCTCCCGGCTCCGCAGCGAGAGCGCGATCCGCGCGTTGTTGTAGACCACGCCGATCGTGATCGCCACCGCGGCGAGCGTGATCACCAGCATGGTCACCCGCTGGTACGAAGCGGTCTGTCGCTCGATGTGGGCGCGCTCCGCCTCACGACTCGTGACGGTTGCGATCCGGGGCCAGGTCCCCAGCCGCGCCCGGATGGCAGGATCGTGCCTCGGATCGACCCGGAGGTGCACGGCGTTCACGCTGGGTCCCTCGCCGAGGAACCGGTTCATCGCGGCGAGGGGCATGTAGGCCTGCAGGCCAAAGAGCTCTTCCGAGAAGGCGCTCACCTGCAGACGCGTCCGGCGCCGTTCCCCCTGCAGCATGCGGACGTCCACGGAGTCGCCGAGCCCGACGCCGAGGATCCGGCCGAGCTCCGCCGTGAGGCAGATGCCCTCGGCGCGGACCGCCGTCGCGATGCCCAGCTTGTCCACGACGCGCCGCAGCTCGGCCCCCTCCTCCCGCCCGATGAGCGGCACGTCCCGATAGCGATGTCCGGCGCTCACCCGCACCGCAGCCGAGCGCTCTCCCTCCGCGCGGAGCACTCCGGGGATCGCCGCGATTTCCCGCGCCGCGCGAGTCGAGGCCGGCTCCGCCA
>DASTYH010000016.1:0-5488 GCA_035765075.1 Gemmatimonadales bacterium | reverse complement strand
ATTCGGGATTCCGGGCGGTGGCCGCCAGGAGGGCCTCGAGCGCCGGTTCATTCAGGCCGCGGTTGTAGAGCGTCTCGCCGTGGTAGAAGAGCGCCACCGCGCTCCCCGGCTCGGCGCGGCAGGCCCGCGCAAACCATTCCGAGGCCTCCTCGACCCGGCCCTGCGCCCGGCAGGCGAGGCCGAGCTGGATCATCGCGGCCGCATCGCCCGGGCGCCGCGCGAGCAGCGCCTCGAATTCCGACACGGCCTCCCCATGCTGGCTCAGCGAGGCGTAGGTCCGCCCGAGCTCCCAGCGCGCATCGTGGTCGTCGGGATTCCGGCGGAGACGCTCCTGCAGCTCGGCCACCCGGCGATCGAAGTGCCCGCTGTCCCGGTACGCGATCTCCAGGTTCGCCTGGGCGATCTGCATCCGGGGATCGAGCTCGAGCGCACGGGCAAAGGCCGCGACCGCCTCGGGCACCAGTCCCTTCTGGTAATAGAGGACGCCGAGATTGTTGTGCGCCCCGGCATCCGCGGGATCGATCCGCTGCGCGAACGACCTGAGCGCGGCGAGATCGCGTTCGGAGAGGACCGGGGCCGCCATGACCTACTGCAGGCGAATCGCGTCGAAGATCGCCCGCAGCGAGGGCAGGTCGGGCAGGAGCAGGAAATGGCCCTCGAGGTGGGCTTCCTCCCCCCCGACCTGGAAGGAGGTCTCGACGCAGAAGACGTAATCGCGCTCACGCCCGAAGTTGAGATACGTCGTCGTGAGGATCGCGGCACTCAGGTCGATCTCGAGGCTCGGCACCGACGGCACCAGCATCATCCCCATGAAGTCGCTGAGCGCATTCAGGTAGGCGCTCACCAGGATGTTGCCGACCTCCTTGAGCCCCGACTGCTCCATCGCCTCGAAGGACACCGTGGTGCCCGGGGCGCGCCGCATCAGGATATCGCAGAGGCGGCGAGCCGAGGCCTCGGGAAACAGCACGAGGGTCCGGCCGGTGAGGTCCCCCATCATCTGCATCAGCACCGCGGCCACCACGCCGTCGGGGGGACCCAGGAGCGTGGCCACCTCCTCGAGGGGGCGCACGTTCACCTCGGGCACACTGATCATGATCGTCCGATTCGTCATCTGCGACAGCGCCGTCGCCGCGTGGCCCGCGCCGATGTTCGCCACTTCCTTCAGCGCATCGAGCTGCAGCTCCTTCAGTGCCCGGACGTCTTCCATGGAGTCCCCTAGACGAGCGCCGCGGCGTCGAGAATGAGCGCCGGTGCGCCGTCGGCGAGAATGGTGGCCCCCCCGACGAACGACGGCATGCCGCGGGGACCCTCGAACGGCTCGATCACGATGTCCTGCTGGCCCAGCAACCGGTCCACGACGAGCGCCGCACGGCGGTCGCCGACTTCGAGGATCACCGACGGGCGGCGCGCGGGCACTTCCCCGTCGAGCGATACGAGCTGCCGGAGGTGCACCGTGGGGATCGCGCGATCCCGGACGATGAGCGCCTCCCGGTCGCGGACCGCAGTGACCGCGCGTCCGTCGAACTCGACCGTCTCCGCCACGAAGGCGAGCGGCACGGCATAGCGTTCCGATCCGACGCCGGTGAGGAGCGCCCGCACGATCGCGAGCGTGAGCGGCACGCGCACCGTGAAGGTCGTGCCCTTCCCCTCCTCGGACGTCACGCTCAGCGTCCCCCCGAGCGCGCGCACCCGGGTGGCAGCCACATCCACGCCGACGCCGCGGCCGGAGACGCCGCTCACCCGCTCCGCCGTGCTGAAGCCCGGTCGCGCGAGCACCCGCAGGAGGAGGTCGTCGGTGAGCCGCGCCGTGTCGGCCGGCAAGATGCCGTCCCGGATGCCCCGCGCCCGGATCTTCTCGCGGTCCACGCCGCGGCCGTCGTCGCTTACGCGGATCGCCACGCTGTTCCGCTCCCGCGACGCGGTGACGCGGATCCGTCCCTCCGCCGGTTTCCCCACCTCCAGCCGGGCCGCCGCCGTCTCCAGGCCGTGGTCCACGGCGTTCCGGACGAGATGCAGGAGCGGATCGCCGATCTCGTCCAGGACCGCGCGATCCAGCTCGATCTCGTCCCCCTCCGACTCGAAGCGCGCCTGCTTCCCGAGCTCACGCCCGAGATCGCGCACGAGCCGGGGATAGCGCTCGAACACCTCGCCCACCGGGCTCATCCGCGCCTGCATGATCTCCGACTGCATGTCGCTGACGAGCCGCCCGATCCGCTCGGCGACCGGCGGGAGCGCCGGCTCCGCGGACGTCGTCGCGAGATCGACGAGCCGGTTTCGCGCCACGACGAGCTCGCCCACCTGCTTCATCAGCGCGTCGAGCCGCCGCAGGTCCACCCGGATCTGGCGTCCGCGTGACGCCACGCTCTCCGCCACTCCGGTCGCCGGCGCATCGCCGAACTCGATGTGCAGCACTTCGCCGGCGGAGCGCACCGCCCGGGCGACCGCCTCCTCCGACGTCTCGGCGGCAATGCGGAACGAGAACGCGCCGGAAAAGTCCTCCCGTTCGAACATCGCGGGCGCGGGCCGCACATCGGACACCGTCCCCACGGCCTCCGCCCGGCGCAGGGCGAGCATCGCGCGCCCGCCCCGCATGGCGGCATCGGGCCGGATCGTCACTCGCACGAGCCGGGCGCGCGCCACCGCCACGGCGGCCACGAATTCCGCGGTATGGCCGGGCGCGTGACGGCTGGCAGCATCGTCGAGCGCCACGAGCAGCCCCGCATCGCCCCTGGCCGGGGCGTGATCGCCGATCGCGGCCCGCTCGACGGCGGCGGTGATCGCATCCACGCTCCGGAAGAGCAGCTGCAGGAACTCGGGCTCGACCGTCAGCCGCCCGCTCCGCAGCGCGTCGAGGAGGTTCTCCGTCCGGTGCGCCAGCTCCGTCACCGCGGAGTAGCCCATCGTCGCCGCCATTCCCTTGATCGTATGAATGGCGCGGAACAGCCCGTCGACCGGCTCGGTCGCCGCGGGGTCGCGTTCCCATTCGAGCAGAAACTGATTGCAGGAGCTGAGGTGCTCGCGACTCTCGGCGAGGAACAGCGCGGCGTACCTGGAGACGTCCATCGGCTCAGCCGAGGACGCGCTGCACGGCCTCGAGGACGCGGGAAGGCTGGAAGGGCTTGACGACGAAGTCCTTCGCGCCGGCCTGGATCGCCTCGACGACGAGCGCCTGCTGTCCCATCGCGCTGCACATCAGGATTTTCGCCTCGGGATGGTCCTTGCAGATCTCGCGGACGGCATCGATGCCGCCCATGTCGGGCATCACGATGTCCATCGTGACCAGGTCCGGCTTGAGCTGCCGGTACTTCTCGACCGCCTGGGCACCCGACTCCGCCTCGCCCACGATCTCGAAGCCTGCCTGCGTGAGAATGTCGCTGATCATCGTGCGCATGAAGATGGCGTCATCGCAGACCAGCACGGAGTGACTCACGCACCACCTCCAGGGAGACGGGGTCCCGGTTTCCCCGGTTTACGCGCCGAGCACGGGCGCCACCAGGGCATCGATATCGAGCAGGATGAAGTGTTCCTCGCCCCGGCGGGCGATGGCACTGACGATGCGAGGATCGACGCCGGGGAGCTGTTCGCGCGAGGCGACCGAGGCCGAGGGCAGCTCCACGAAGTCCCGGACCTCGCCGACCAGGAGGCCGAAGGTGCGCCCCCCCGTCCGCAGGACGACGATGGATCCCTCGTCCTCCGCCCCCCGCTCCCGGCCCAGCAGCCGGTGGGCGTCCACCACCGTGAGCAGCGCACCCCGCACGTTGACCAGGCCGTCCACGGCGTCGCCCACGCCCGGGATCCGGGTGGCGGAGAGGGCCGGGAGTATTTCTCGCACAATCCCTGCCGGGGCGGCGCAGATCAGGTCGCCGACGCGGAACACGACGGCATGCAACGTCTGGGAATCAGGCATCTCTATTGAAGAAAAGAAGATACCGAAGGGGTTCGGCTTGAGCAACAAGATCTGAGTCACTTGCCGCCCGGAGGGCGGGCCGGAGGTCGTCCGGCCACTCGGACTCGAACGTAAGGCGTTCTCCCGTCGCGGGATGGCGAAATGCCAGAGCCGCCGCGTGGAGCGCCTGGCGCGGAGTCACCCGCTCGATCGCTTCCGCCTCGGCGCGCCCCGCCCCGCCGATCCGTCGGCTGCCGCCCCCGGCGTACACGGGGTCTCCGACCAGCGGGTGTCCGATGTGCTCGAGGTGGACCCGGATCTGGTGCGTACGGCCGGTGTGCAGTTCGAGGCGCAGCAGGTCGCACACGGCGAAGCGCGCCACCACCCACGCATCGGTCCGGGACGGGCGGCCCCCGGCAAGCACCGTCACGCGCTTCCGATCCTTCGGGTGGCGCGCGAGCGGCGCCTCGATGACGGTGGGACTCGCGTCGAGATGGCCCCACGCAAGCGCCGCGTACGTGCGCGAGATCCGCCGCGCGCCGATCGCATGCGAGAGTCGCCGGTGCGCGAGGTCCGTCTTGGCGACGACCATGAGCCCGGACGTATCGCGGTCGAGGCGGTGGACGATCCCCGGACGCCCCTCCGCCCCACCGGCCAGCGTCGTGCCGCGGGCGACGAGGGCGTTGACCAGGGTATCGTCCCAGTGGCCGGGTGCCGGATGCACCACGAGCCCGGCAGGCTTGTCGATCACCGCGAGGTGCTCGTCTTCGTAGACCACGACGAGCGGAATCGGATTGGGACGCAGGGTGCGGGGGGGCTCGTCGTCGGGAAACCGGACCACGACGGCGTCGTGACGTGCGAGGACCCGGGATGCCCGGGCCGGGGCGCCGTTCACGGTCACGGCGCCCGCCGCCACCAGGCGGGCCGCCTGCGTCCGCGAGAGCTGGAGCTGGTCGGCGAGGAAACGGTCGAGGCGTTCGGTCGCGCCCGCCGAGACGGAGAAGCGGATCTCGGCCACGCGGGGGCCGCGGCTAGCCCGCGGCGGAGTTGGGGGCGGGCTTCCGGGAGTCTTCCCGCCAGAGCGACAGGGCGAGGGCAATGGCGCCGCAGCTCACGCCGATGTCGGCCACGTTGAACGTCGGCCACCGCAGCGCGCCGACGCCGACGTCGAGGAAGTCCACCACGCCGCGGCCGCTCCGGATGCGATCGATCAGGTTGCCGACCGCCCCACCCGCCACGAGACCGAGCGCGAGCTGCCGGAAGCGGTCGCCGACCGGGCTCGTCGCCGACATCCGGTAGAGGATGCCCACCGCGAGGATCGCGATCACCAGGAAGATCCACCGCGAGTAGGGGCCGAGGTGGAGGCCGAAGGCCGCTCCCCGGTTGTACACGAGGTGCAGGCGGACCCAGTCGCCGATCACCGGGATGGACCGGCCGGCGCCGAGCTCGAGCTCGGCGAGGTACTTGGTGATGGCGTCGAGCACGACGATGGTCAGCGCGGCGACGACGAAGACGCGCTGATCACCGCCGCTTCGCATCCTCTTCCTTCTCCTTGCATGAGATGCAGAGGCGCGCGTGCGGCAGCGCGTCGAGCCGCTCGAA
>DASTYH010000015.1:0-9241 GCA_035765075.1 Gemmatimonadales bacterium | reverse complement strand
TCCCCTGCGGACTTGACGTAGGTCCGGATCTGGAACTTCGCCTCGAGCAGCGCGCCGCTCGTGTCGCCGAGGGCCCGCGCCGCGGTCTGGTTTGCGGCCGCCACCTGGACGTCCTGCGGAACGATGATCCGCTGCAGGCTCGCCACGTCGGAGAGGAACTCGCCGATCTCGTCGTAGCGCCCGAGCACCGTGATCGCGTAGCGATAGGTGTTGAAGGGCACCGGCCCCCCCTCCACCGGCGCCGGCACCACCTGCGCCAGGTTCACGCCGCGCAGCTTCGCGCGGGTGGACATGTCGTCGAGGAGGTTCGGCACCTCGTTGCTCTCCGGCACCAGGCGCCGGAGGAGGCTGAGGCTCGCGCGGTGCTCGTCGAGCTTCCGGCGCAGGTCCTCCGCGGTCCCCTTGGCCAGCTCCTTCTTGGCGCTGTCGATCTGCGCCTCGAGCGTGCCGAGCGTGTCCCGCTTGGCGGCGACTTCGGCCTTGTCGGCCTGCACGCCGCTGATCCCGATGTTCGAGACGACCGTGCCCGTATACCCCATGTAGCCGACGAGCCCGGCCACGAGCATGAGCAGGATCGGCGTCGACTTCTCGTTGCCGATGGCCATGGTTACCTCACCGACTCGCTGAGGGGCACCGTCCGGATGTACGCGGAGTCGGCCCGGGTGAATGCCGCGCGGATGGTGAACGCCGTGACCGCGCGCTCCTTCTCCACGACCGTCTTCGCCTCGACCGCCGTGACCTCCTCGACCCAGGGCGAGGCCTCGAGCTGGCGGAGGAAGCGGGTATAGGCCTGCATGTCCACCGTGCGCCCCTCGATCCGGAAGCGGAGGGGAGGCGTCGTGGTATCCACCGCCGCGGAATCCACAACCGCGGAGTTCACCACCGTGGCCGCCTCGACGGCGACGTGGGTGAGCCACGTGTACGCCGGCAGCGCCCGCGCGATCTCGTCGAGGATGTGCGGCCACACGTAGCGGTCGCCGTCCACCGCGCGGATGGTGCTGATCTGCGCCAGGAGCGAGTCGCGGATGAGCTCCTGCTTCCGCTTCTGCGCCAGGAAGGTCTTGAAGCGCTGGTGCTCGGCCCGCGCCTGCTCGATCCGCGGCTCGAGCGCGCTGAGCTCGCGCTGCGTGGCGAACCAGCTGACCGCGAGGAAGCCGGCCACGATGACCCACGCGGCGGCGGCCCCGATGAGGAGCGGATCCTTGACCCGGCCGCCGAGGCCGCGGAACCGCTCACCGATATCCTTGAGCGGATTGCCGGCGCGCTTGCGCTTCTGGCCCGGGCGGAGATTGATAGTGATCATCTGACGTCGGTTCCCTTGGTCGGGGTCACGCCGCGGACCGCAGCGCCAGGCCGATCGGGAGCATCAGCAGGGGAGCGATTTCATCCCGCTCCACCATGTCGAAGACTCCCTCGGCGATCTGCAGACGCTGGATCGGGTTGGCCTGCTGGACCGGCAGCCGCAGCCGGTCGGCCAGGATCTTGTTGAGCCCCGGAATCCGGGAGCCGCCGCCCGTGGTGAAGAGGCGGGACACGCCGCCGGCCGAGCGGCTCGCCGACTGGAGGAACGCCGCCGCGCGCTCGATCCCCACGGCGAGCTCTTCGCCGCGGCTCTCGAGGAAGGGCAGCAGCATGGCGTCGGTCTCGTACGCCTGGAGCACCCGCTCCGCCTCGTCGGCAGAGAGGCCGCGCTCGCGCTGGAGATCCTCACGGAAGCGCCGCGTTCCGATGGCGATGTCCCGGGTCAGCACCGGGATCCCGTCATCGAGGATGTTCACGTTGGTCGTCTCGTGCCCGATGTTGACCAGGCCGACGACGCCGCGCATGGCATCGGGGTGATTCACTTCGAAGGCGTTGTGCAGCGCGAAGGCGTCCACGTCGATGATGGACGGCTCGAGCCCGACGTCCCGCAGGAGGGCGAGCTTGGTCTCGACCAGCTCGCGCTTGGCCGCCACGAGGAGCACCGTCATCTGGAGACCGTCGGCCTCGGGGTCGAGGATCTGGAAGTCGAGCTCCACGTTGTCCATGTCGAACGGCACGTGCTGCTCGGCTTCCCAGCGAATCACCTCGCGGGCCTCCGCCTCCTTCATGCGGTCCATGGTGATCTTCTTGATGATCACGTCGCGGCCGCCCACGGCGGTCACGACCTGCTTCGTCTTGATGCCGGACGAGGCCATCAGGCCGCGAACCGCGTCGGCCACGATGCCCTTGTCCATGACTTCGCCTTCGACGATGGCGTCATCCACCACCTGGGTCGTGGCGATCTTCGTGAGGACCGGTTCGCCGGATCCGTGGGAGATCTGCACGAGCTTGATCAGCCCGCTGCCGATATCCAGGGCGACGGTGGTCTTCTTCCGTCCGAACAGTGCCATAGGAACCCAGCTGTGGAGGTGGTCGATCGCTACCGTAGATGGACCGTGAGTCCGGGTCAATCGGAATCCGCCTGCCGGAGAACCGCCAAAACGCAGCGTCCCCGCCCCGCGCGACCGCCCTGATTGACAAGGATTGCACCCCCGTGGGAGCAACCGATGTGCCATGGTGGCACCCTCCCGGGCAAGTGCTTGGTAATCAAGCGCTTGACCTCCCGGAGACGGGGTGCAAAAGGGGGTGCCGGAACCGCCCCGGCACCCCCTTTCGCCACCTTTCTTTCACCTTGCGAACCGGGAACTTGCACCCCGGCTCAGAAGAGCTGGGCCCATCCCCGCTCGTTGATCGGCTTCACGGCGGCGGCTCCGAGGAGCGCCCGCGTCACCGCGCAGGCCGAGTAGTTCACGACCGAGTTACCGGTGATGACCGAGGGGTCGAAGTTCGCCTGGCGGGCCATGAGGCCGCCGTAGACGTGGCCGCCGGTACCGGTGCTCCGCACCTCGCCCAGCACGATCACGGGACCGAAGAACTCGACGCCGCCGGAGAGGGTCAGGTTGCCGCGGACCAGGAGGATTCCCTGCCCGCGCCCGCCGCTCAGGTGCACGTCGCCGGGTGCGTAGACGATGGGGAAGTACTCGTAGCACGGCGGGACCAGGATCGTACCCAGATAACCCGGCTCGCCCCAGTTGAGGGAGCTGGCGCGGTTGCAGCGCCCCGGCGTCCCGACGGGCGAGCCGAGGGGCGCCGCGAGTGAGTCGGGGTGGATGTTGGTCACCGTTCCCGACACGACGAGGTTCGCCGCCGCGGCCAGGTCGTCGAAGGTCAGGTCGCCGAACTGCGTGAAGTCCGTCGGGGCGAGCGTCGAGTCCACCTGCACCTGCGGATCGCCGCTCACACACGCCGGCGGGTCGCCGCTGCAGTTGGAGCCCTGCGTGTGAATGTCATCCTGGTTGATCCGGATCCCGGCCACCGGGTCGGTTGTCCCCCCGCAGCTGCCGCCCCACCCGCCGGGTACGTGGTCTTCGCCGTCGATGTCCGCCGAGCCGCCCAGCGTGAGCTCACCGTAGACCGTGAGCGCACCTTCGATCTCGATGTCGGGGATCACGGCGCGAACGATCGAGCCGACCACCCGGCGGGCGAGCACGTTCCCCGCCGCGAGCCGCTGGCCTTCGCTCCGGACGAGGAAGACGCCGTTGTTGAGGCGGGTGACGGTGGACACCGCCTGCGTCGATGGCCCGATGGTGACGGCGGGGCGCACCGCGTCCACGCCGATGGCAAGCCCGTTGAACGTGGCGGTCTGCCAGTCGTCGTTGATGGTGTAGGTGAGCCCTCCCTCGGCCGCTTCAAACGCCTGGGCGGCGAGCACGGAGTTGGCGCCGCCGCGCTGCTCGAGTCGGCCGGCAAAGAAGGCGCCGGCCACCAGCACGCCGATGATGACGAGGGCGAAGACTGCCATGGCGAGCGCGATGCCGCGCTCATCCGAGAGCCTGGGTGCTCGCATGAGGGATGTCCCGGTGCGGGTCTGGGTGGTCATCAGTAGGCGTTCCGGAGCCGGATGCGCGCGATCGTGGAGTCCGCGGCGATGGTCGGGCCGCCGTAGCCGGGCGACACGGGCGAGCCGGTCTCGCCCACCAGCATCACGTCCACGCGGCGGATATTGGCCAGTGTGGCCGTCACGTTGCCGGTAGCATTCCGATAGCTGAAGCGCAGGCCGTCGGCGCTGAGCGGGCCGAGGACCGGCTGGATCGTCTCGCCGGCACTCACCGAGCGCGCGCCGAGCCAGCTCCGCCCGTCCGCATCGTACCGGGCGAGCTCCATGTGCTCGAAGGTCCGCACCGGCGCCTCGAGCTCGATGGCCGGCAGCGTGTCGGTGTAGGTCGTGTAGCCGGCGCCGCCGGTATTGAGGGTGATGACCGTGGCCGCGTTGCCGCCGGGGCAGGTGCCCGCGCCGACTCCGCTCACGCCCACGGCGACCCAGCGGTCGTCCGAGGCGGCGGTCTCATCCGCCTCCACGAAGATGAAGAGACTGTCGCGGCCGGCGACGATATCGCGGTACCTGAACGTGAGCGCGTCCCGGAGGGTGATCTGGGTGGCGCTCGCGGCGCAGGCGATGCCGGTGGCCCGCATGCCGCGGTACTCGATCCGGTCCGCTTCGGCGGCCACGAGGTCGGCCGCGCTCAGCTCGCGCAGCTCGGTGGTGACGAAGGCGATCCCCGCGCGGAGGTTCCCCTGGAGGGTGACCCGCTCCGACTGCGCGCGGGAACCGCGTTGCATGTTGAGAAGCACCCGCGTGAGCGCCGCCCCGATGATGCCCATGAGGACGATCACCACGAGCAGCTCGATGAGCGAGAAGCCGCGCCGGCCCGCCGGTGTGGTGCGCATGGTCAGTAGCACCCCAGGATGGTGTTGAGGGTGACGGTGTCCACGCCGCGCCCGTCGGGATAGATGGCGCGCGCCAGGAGCGTCCGGGTGCCCACCCCGACGGTGACCTGCCACTGCACGACCGTCGTTCCCACCGTGGCGGTGCCAGTCTGCGCGTTCAGGTTGGTGCACTGCGGATCGGTGCTCATTGCGGTCTGGCGCATCGTCTCCATCCGCTGCTGGGCGAGCTGGGTGGCGTTCATGGAGCGCTTCCCCTCGCCGATCATGCGGGTGACGACGGTGGACGATCCCACCAGCGCCAGGATACCGACCCCCAGCACCATGGTGGCGACGAGCACCTCGACGACCGTGAACCCCTTGCGATTGCTCACTGCTGGATCCTCCCGAAGGCGCTGACGACGACGGTGTCGGCGATGCCGCCCCGTGTCACCGCGATCGTGACGTTGCCTCCATTCAGCCCGAAGCCGCGCGGATCGAAGCGCAGCGTGTCCGCCGTGCTCGTCACGGTGACCCCGTGGCGGGCGTTCAGGTCCTCGACGACGCCGATGGTGTCCGCCCACGGCATGGTGCCGTCGGGCGCGATACGGACCAGCGCCGCGACCCGGTTGCCGGTGACGACCAGGTACCCGATCCGTCCCTGCTCGATGGATGCGGCGCGCGCCCGGGCGTACATCGCCGAGACCGCCACACGCGACTGGTAGACGTTGTTGCGGACCACCGCATCCCTGAGCCGGGGGAGCCCGATCAGGAGCAGGACGCCCGATACCGTCACCACGAGCATGATCTCGATCAGCGTGAAGCCCCGCTGGGACCTGAAGCGCATGCTGACTGGCATCTCGAACTCCGCTCGGGGAAGGCGGCGCACGGCCGCCGGGAACGCAGCCCACCAGCGCATTTGGTGAGCCACACATGAAAGCGTTGCGGGACAGGGAGTTGCGTTTTTGCGCCGGCCCGCCGGCCCTGCAGGATGCTGCGCGAAATGCAGAATCTTGCGCGTCAGTCCAGCTGGTAGCGGCGCAGCTTGTAGAAGAGGGTCCGGAGGCTCACGCCGAGGAGCTGCGCGGCGTCGCGCCGGTTCCCCCGGGCGGCCTCGAGCGCGCGCACGATCGTGGCGCGCTCGAGCTGCTCGACCTGCGGCTTGAGCTCGTAGCCCTGCGGTGCCGAGCCGTTGCCGTTCCCGTTGCCGTTGGCGTGCCGCCCGTTGGGGGAGAGGCTCAGGTCGCTCACGTCGAGCCGTCCGTCGGCGCTCAGGACCGCGGCGCGCTCGATGGCGTTCCGGAGCTCGCGCACATTGCCCGGCCACGGATGCTCGGCCAGCGCCACGAGCGCGCGCGGCGTGATGCTCACCGGGCGCCCGAGCCGCTCGGCGACCTGGCGCGCGAAATGGGTGATGAGCGCGGGGATGTCCTCCCGCCGCTCGCGCAGCGGGGGCAGGTGCAGGTTCACCACGTTGAGCCGGTAGAAGAGGTCGGCCCGGAACGCCCCCTGCTCCACCGCCCGCTCGAGCGGTCGCGCCGTCGCGGCGATGACGCGCACATCCACGGCCCGGTTCTCCCGCGCGCCGATCCGGCGCACCTGGCCATCCTCGAGCACGCGGAGGAGCTTGGCCTGAAGGCCCGGCGGCATGTCGCCGATCTCGTCGAGGAGGATCGTTCCGCCGTCGGCCGCCTCGAAGAGGCCGGCCCGGTCGGCGGTGGCGCCGGTGAAGGCGCCCTTGAGGTGTCCGAAGAGCTCCGCCTCGAGCAGGTGCTCGGGGATGGCGGCACAGTTGATGGCGGTGAAGGGCTCGTCGCGCCGCGGGCTCATCCGGTGGATGGCGCGCGCCATGACCTCCTTGCCCGTGCCGCTCTCGCCGGTGAGCAGGACCGTCGTGGCGTGGCCCGCCACGCGCGAGGCGAGCTCCAGGAGATCGCGCATCGAGCGGCTCTCCGCCACCACCACGTCCCGCACCTGATCGGCGCCGAGGGAGGCGCGGAGCGAGTCCACCTCGCGCCGGAGCCGCTCGCGCTCCTCCGCCTTCTGCACGGTGAGCGTGACTTCGTCCGGCCGGAACGGCTTGCTGAGGTAGTCGTAGGCCCCTTCGCGCATCGCCTCGAGGGCGGCGTCCTCGCCGCCGTAGGCGCTCATCATCACCATGAGGGCACCGCCCCCTGCCGCGCGATAGCGGCGGAGGAAGGCGAGTCCGTCCATCTCGGGCATGCGCACGTCGCAGAGAATGAGGTCGAACGCCTCCGCCTCGGCGCGCGCCAGCGCCTGGACGGGGTTCCCCTCCGCCTCCACGCGATAGCCCGACTCCGACAGCAGCAGCGCCAGCGACTGGCGGAGCGGGGCCTCGTCATCCACGATGAGAATGCGCATCAGAGCATCACCGTCCCGGTGGCTGGAAGAAACACCTTGAAGGCCGCGCCGCCCTCCCGTGCGCGGTCCACCCAGACCAGCCCGCCCGCCGCGTGCACCGTGCGAGCGACGATGGCCAGCCCGAGGCCGGTCCCTTTCCCCGGATCCTTGGTCGTATAGAACGGGTCGAAGACCCGCTCCCGGTCGGCATCCGCTACGCCGGGCCCGTCATCGGCCACGTAGAGGAGCGCGCCCTTCGTTCCCGCCGGCAGCTCAGGGCGCCGGGGCCGCGGCTGATACCGCCGCGGCGTCATGCCCGCGGCGTGGCCGGCGCGCCCGGCGGCAGCATGGCGTGACTCGAGCTCGTGCGCCCGCACCCCCGCCCAGATCCGTCCGCCCGGCGCCGCGTCGCAGGCATTCAGGAGGAGATTGACCGCCACCTGCTCGATCGCATGGCGATCGCCTCGCACCGGCGGAATTCCCTCGGCCACGTCGAGCGCGAGCTGATGCTCGCGGAAGACGCCCTGGGCGGCGAGAAAGTCGGCCGCGGTGGCGAGCGCCGCCGCCGCATCGGCGACGCCGGCGGTCTCCCCGGGGCGGGCATAATCGAGGAGCGAGGCCACGATCCGCTCGACGCGATCGACCGCGCGGCGCATCTCGTCGAGCACCGCGGGATCGACACCGCGCTTCCGCAGGATCTCCACGTAGGTGGCGATCGCACCCAGCGGGTTCCGCACTTCGTGGGCCACGCCGGCGGCGAGCTGTCCGACCCCCGCGAGCTTCTCTACGCGCACGATCTGGCTCTGGGCGTCGAGGAGACCCTCGGCCATCGCCCGGTAACGATCCGCGAGATGCAAGAATTCGCGCGATTCGTAGCGCTCCGGCTCGGGGAGCGCTGCCGCCCGGTCCGCGGTGGCCAGGGTCTCCGCCTCGGAGGCCAGCGTTTCGAGCGGCACCAGGACGTCCCGCCGGACCACGTGGATGCCGAAGAGCACGAAGACCACGGTGCTACCCAGCCAGAATGCGCCGAGCGGAACGAGGATCGTCCCGGGATCGGCGCCCGTGAGAATCAGCGTGATCAGGCCGACCATCAGCACGGCAGCGCTCGCGAGAAAGACCAGCTGCACCAGCAGCTGGTCCCTGAGCGAGCGCAGGGCCGGCCCCGCCATGCTCAGATCGTGCAGGCCACGCGCCCCTCGACCGTCGCCGGGCCCAGCGGACCGGCGTTGCCGGTGAAGATCGAGCAGGTGCGAGTGACCGCCGGATGCGAGGCCGTGGCGCTCCATCCGGTGGGCGTCACCGTCACGAGGGTGATGGACACCCCGGCGGATCCGCCGTAGACGAGCAGCGCCGAGGGGATCGGCCCGTTGTAGTAGGCGCCGTTGTGATCGGCCGCGTAGGCCTCCTGGGCGCCCACCATGTTGCGCAGATCGCTCTTCATCTGGCTCACGATCGCGCGGTCCTTCGTATTCGAGAACTTCGGAATCGCGATGGCGGTCAGGATCCCGATGATGACCACCACGATGAGCAGCTCGATGAGCGTGAAGCCCCGCTCCCCGCCGCTCCGGTTCTTCATCGTTGCCTGCATCGCCACACGGTCCTCCAGGTTGATCCAGTTCATATCGCTTGCGGTACCCAGCGAAATGGGCGGCGGTAACCACCGCCGCCCATTCGCCGCATCAGAGCTTCGATGCCGAGCCGAGGCTTAGTAGCACTTCGGCGCGCCCTCGGGGTCCGTCGCGGCCAGGCCGGCCGGGCCGGAGAACGTGGCGGCGTCACCCACGAAGATGCCGCACTGGTCGTTCGAGGCGCTCGTGACGGCCGGGTTGGTGACGGTCGCCGACCAGCCCGACGCGTCGATGTAGCCGATCACGATCGTGTTGTTCGCGGACGGGACGAAGGCGAGCACGCCCGCGCCGGCGGTGCCGTTGGTCTGCGTACCGGCATAGCTGCCGGCATAGTCCTGATTGTCCGAGAAGAACGCTTCCTGCGCGGCCACGAGGTTCTTGAGGTCGCTCTTCATCGACGCGACGACCGCCTTCTCCTTCGTGTTCGCGAACTTCGGGATCGCGATCGCGGCAAGAATGCCGATGATCACGACGACGATCAGGAGCTCGATGAGCGTGAAGCCCTTGCGGTTCATCATGGTGCCCTG
>DASTYH010000014.1:0-2075 GCA_035765075.1 Gemmatimonadales bacterium | reverse complement strand
CGGGACGGGCGAGAAGTGGGAGGGTCTCAGGCCGGCTGGGCCGCAGGCACCAATCGGCACCCCCGTCCGACCTTCCGACCGTCCGACCGTCCGACTATATTGAGCGTGCCTCAGGTCCGAAGGGCGCCGGCGCGTGAACCGCGTCAGGACCTCGCCGGTAGCAGCGCTAAGCGATGCCCGGTGTCGCTTCGGGGAGCCTGGGGCACTTTTCTTTCCGGCGTCAGGAACCTCCGCATTGCCCACCCATCCATGGCCATAGCCCTCGCGCGCCGCTACCGCCCCCGGCGGTTCTCCGACCTGCTGGTCCAGGACCACGTCTCCGCCGTGCTGCGCGGCGCCGTGGCGCGGGATCGGGTGGGCCACGGATACCTCCTGACCGGTCCCCGGGGGGTCGGGAAGACGACCGCGGCCCGGATTCTCGCCATGGCGCTCAACTGCCCGAGGCGCGAGCCCTCGGGAGATCCCTGCGGCGAATGCGAGAGCTGCCTCCGGATCTGGAACGGATCCGCCAGCCTCGACGTCGTCGAGATCGATGCCGCCAGCAACCGCGGCGTGGACGACGCCCGGGACCTCCGCGAGCGGGCGATGTACGCGCCCTCCGAGGAGTCGCACTACAAGGTCTACATCGTGGACGAGGCGCACATGCTCACGCGCGAAGCGTGGAATGCGCTCCTCAAGATCCTCGAGGAGCCACCGCCGCGCGTCGTCTTCGTCTTCGCGACCACCGAGCCCCAGAAGATCGCGGCCACCGCCGCGCCCGTCCTCTCGAGGCTTCAGCGGTTCGATTTCCGGCGGATCGGACCGGCCGCGATCCGGGAGCGGCTCCGCGCCGTCCTCGCCGAGGAGGGGATCGCCGCCGAGGAGGACGCGCTCACCCTGATCGCGCGGCATGCCGACGGCGGGATGCGGGACGCCCTCTCGGTGCTCGACCAGTGCCTGAGCTTCGGGGAGGGATCGGTCACCGCCGCCCGCGTCCGGGAGACGCTCGGACTGGCCGGTGACGAGCTGTACGCCGAGATGCTGGACGTCGTCGTCGACCGCCAGCCGGCGGGCGTCTTCGCCCTGGTCGAGCGGCTGATGGATTCCGGCGCCGACCTCGGGGAATTCATGACCGGCGCCGCCGAACTCCTGCGGGCGCTCCTCATGGTCCAGGTGGGGGCCGAACCGGAGGGGCTGACCGAGGCGATGCGGGCGCTCCTCGAGCGTCACCGCACGGCGCTCGAGCCCGGCGACGTCCTGCGGATGCTGCGGCTCCTCACCGACAACGAGACGAGCATCCGGCGGAGCTCCAACTCGCGCCTCGTGGTGGAGACACTGCTCCTCCGCTGGGCCATGCTCGACCGCACGGTGGACCTGGAACAGGTGATCCGGGGGGGCGGTGCGGAGGCACCCCGGCGGCCGCAGGGGGCGCCGCTCCCGCCCGCACGCCCCGGACCCGGCCCGGGGCCCGTATCCGCCGCGAGCGCGGTGCCGGCCCCCCCGGTGGCGCGCAGGCCGACGGAGGACGCCTCCGCGATCGCGCCGGCCTCGAGCGCCGCGCCCCAATCGGACTCGACGGCCGCCGATCTCTCCATTCCCTTTACGCTCGAGGGCATGCGGGGAGCATGGCCCTCGATCGTCGCCGCGGTCCGCGCCGAAAGCCGGTTCCTCGGCGAGGCGCTCGCCGGCACCGCGCCGGCGGCGGTCGCCCCGCCGGACCTGACGGTGGCGATGCGCGAGCCCAATCCGCTCCTGCACGAGCGGCTCGAACAGCAGGCCACTGCGGTCGAGGCGGTGGTTGCCGCGCGCGTCGGGGCACGGGTGCGGCTCCGGATCTCGGTCGAGGCCGAGCCCGACGCCGAGCCGCCCGGCCGGCGCATGTCCGAGAGCGGCATCCGTGCGGCGCGTCTGAAGGGCCTGCGCGAGCGGGATCCGGCCCTCGACGTGGCGGCAGATGAGTTAGATTTGGAGATCATGGAATGACGCCCACGCGGCTTGCGAGCCGTGCCGGGGCCTTCTAATCTGCGGGGGCTGTTGTCCGGCTCCCGAAACCAGCATGCGTATGGCGGACATTCAGCAGCTGTTTCAGCTTGGCC
>DASTYH010000013.1:0-6368 GCA_035765075.1 Gemmatimonadales bacterium | reverse complement strand
TCCGACCGCCTCGCAACCCTCCCCACCCCCCGCGCATCTCTCTCCACGACACGAACCCCTGACCTCGTGGAGACGACGACCATGTTCCGTTCCTTCCTGCCCGCGGCGCTGGCCGCGGTGATGGCGGTCCCCGGCCTCGCGGCGCAGGGCGTGCCGCAGGCGACGCTGGCGAAGCCGGAGGCCGAGCTCGCGGAGCCGTTCGACCAGGTGACCGCGGTACGCGAGCTGAGCAACGGGCGCGTGGTCGTCGCCGACCTCTTCGCCAAGGCGGTGTCGCTCGCCGATTTCCGGACCGGATCGCTCACGCCGATCGGCCGGGAAGGGCAGGGGCCCGGCGAGTACGCCTTCCCGGTGGGCCTCCTCGCCCTCCCCGGCGACACCACGCTCATCGTGGATCCCGCCCAGCGGCGCTTCGTGAAGGTGGCGCCCAACGGGAAGCCGGTGGCGCTCGTCTCCTTCCCCGAGGGCGCCGGGGTCGGGAGCATGCGCGGCACCGACCGGCAGGGCCGGATCTACCTCCAGGCGAGTCCCTTCGGCGGGCGGCCTATGGGGGAGATCCGGGAGATGCCCGACTCGGCGCCGATCCTCCGCTGGAACCCGGCGAACGGGAAGGTCGACACGATGGCGAAGATCAAGCTTCCCGAGACGGCGCGCGCCACCTCCGGCACGGCCAACGCCCGGGCCGTGGTGATGCGCCAGCAGCCCTTCAGCGGCCGCGACGAATGGGCGGTGACGCCCGATGGCCGGGTGGGCATCGCCAGGGTGGCGGACTACCACGTCGAGTGGTGGGGGCCATCGAAGGTCGTGGGACCGCGGGTGGCCGCGCCGAAGGTGCCCGTCACCCAGGGGGACAAGGACGCCGTGAAGCGCGCCGAGAGCGAGACGCGGGGCCGGCTCATGATGGTCGAGGGCGGGGCGCCGCGCTCCGGCACCGGCGCGCCCCCCACGCCGCAGCTTCCCGAGCCCGACTGGCCCGAGTTCAAGCCCCCCTTCCTCGGCAACGCGATGGCGAGTCCGGACGGGAAGCTCTGGGTTCCGCGCGCGCAGCCGGCGGGTGCGGCGCCCCTCTACGACGTCTTCGACGCCCGGGGGACGCTGGTGCAGCAGGTCCGACTCCCGAAGGGATCCCGCCTCGTCGGCTTCGGAGTCACCAGCGTCTACCTGGCGCGGACCGACGCGGACGATCTGCAGTACCTCCAGCGGTACCGGAGGCCGTAGGGGGCCCAGTGCTACCCGGGGCATTTGAGCCGTCTTTGAGAGTAGGCGTGTACTGTCGTCACGTCCCTCTCCTGGAGGCTCCGTGCCCCGCCTGTTGCTGTTCCTGCTCGTCGTCGCCCTGGCCGGCTGCTCCACCGGGCCGGACGAAGGCCGCAATACCCTCCTCGCCCGGTTCGGGGCGGATCTCACCGATGCGGACGTCGCGGCCCTCCGCGCCGTCGGCGGAGAGGTCCAGCACCGGATGGAGCTCGCGCGCTCGGTCTCGCTCCGCACGCCGCTTCCCCCCGCATCCTACGCCTCGGTGGCCGGCGTCGAGAGCGTCACCGACCTGGGCGAGGAGGCCGATCCGGACGTCTCGGTGTTCATCGACGTTCTGGACGTGCCGGACGAGGCGGACAGCGCCTTCGTCGCGAGTCGAGGCGCGTCGTTCGTCTATGTATCGCAGGAGTACCGGGTCATCGCGGCGGTGATGCCGCTGGGTCGGGTGGCCGAGCTCGATGCCCGAAGCCGTTTCGTCGCGGTCAGCGTCCATGCCGATGCCGCCGTGATTCAGTAGCGTCGCGGCGCCGCAGTACCCTCATCCGCAGTACTTCCGCATACCCTCCTGAACCGAGGCAGTCATGTTGCGCCCATCAACGCGCGGCGTCATCGTCGCGCTCGCCCTTGGCGCGTGCGCCGGCGACCCGGCCGCGCCCTCCGCCGATGCAATTGCCGTCGCATCGGAGACCTCAGCCCCCGATTCGCTTCGCCCCCGAGTGATGGTGACCGGCGCCGCCGCCGCGCCCCGGCCCTTCGTGTCGGCCTTCGTGACCTACCGGCCCGACGCGCCGCCTTCGCGCGTGGACCTCCTCCGCGAGGACGGTGCGTCGTACGCCTACGACGCGGGGGAGCCGCGCGTCATCGCGCTCCTCATGCCCCGCGGCCGCGCCGAGGCCCTCGGGCGGCACCCGTGGATCGATCGCATCGAGATCGTGGCGGCGCCGCCCCCGCGGGTTCAGTCGGACATCGTCCCCTGGAGCATCGATTCCACCGGTGCCACCGCCGTCCATCTCACCCGCGGTTTCCGCGGCAGCGGTGTCGTCGTCGGCGTCCTCGACACGCGCGTCAAGTGCGACCACGGAGACCTGGCGAGCCGCATCGTCGGCGCGCGCGACATGGTGACTCCGGGCGCGCCCGGTTGCCCTGCCGTGTGGGAGTATCTCTTTCCGGATCACGGCACCGCCGTCGCCGGCATCGTCGCCGGGTCGCGCAACGGCACCGGCGTCGTGGGGATGGCTCCCGAGGCCGGGATCTATTCGCTCCGGGTCTGTGACGACGCGGGATACTGTGAGTGGTCGTGGGTGTTTGCCGGTCTCAACATGGCCGAGAAGCTGGGCCTCAGAGCGCTCAACATGAGCTTTGGGAACTGTGCCGAGCCCGAGCAGGTCTCGGCGACCGTGCGCGACCAGATCTCGCGGCTCAACGCCAGGGGCGTGGTGCTCGTCGCGGCGGCCGGCAACGGCTCGCTCAATTCGGGATGTCCCGCCGGCGGGCCGGTGAACGGCCTGGCTCGGCTCCCCGGCGTCATTGCCGTCACTCACTGGAAACGCGATGGCACCCAGGATCCGGCCTTCCAGTATGGCGAGGGGGTGGATCTCGCCGCGCCGACCAACGTGCCGACGGCCGCTTCATACGGCGTCCGGATGGAGCTGCACCCGGGCACCTCGTATTCCGCGCCGCACGTGGCGGGCGCCGCAGCACTCCTCATAGAGGCGGGCTTCAGCGGTCCCGACCTCATCCTCCGGCGTCTTGCCGAGACCGCCACCGACCGCGGGCCCGCCGGCTGGGACGATCACTGGGGGTGGGGCACGATCAACGTCGAACGGGCGGTCGTGGCGCAGCCGTTCATCGCGAGCTTCGGCGGCACCGATCCGATCACTGCTGCGGGCACCCGCACCGTGTCCGCGAACATCCAGCAGGGCGCGCCGCCCTTCGCCGTCACCTGGGCGGTGAGTTACAGTGACGGCGCGGCGAGCTCCTACACGGTGAGCGGCGGGACCTCGCATACGGTGCAGGTGCCGGCGGGCCAGTACACGATCACGATCCGCGCCACGCCGCGGGAAACCGTCTACGGGAGGACGGGAATCACCTCGACGGCGCGGATCACGGTGTGCGCATCGTCGGGTGGGGGAGGGGAGCCGCTGGCGGCGGACGCGGGCTCCTCGCGGAAAGGTGGTAGCGCCAGGCCTGCGGCAACGGAGGCGGCCGCCGGCTGCTAGCCGCATCCGGAACTGGATGCGATCGCCCCTCCCCTCGGCCCGGGGAGGGGCGTTCTTGCATCTCCAGCCCCGGGGGCGAGATTGGCAGGACGTCCCCGACACGCAACCCTTTTCGCCTCCACGGCATCCACTACCCATTGCCGCCTACGAGGAGCCGTCATGCGCAAGACCGCCATCGCGTGCCACGCGGTGCTCACCGGGTTCCTCGCCGCCTGTGGTCCCGATGCCGGAGCGTCGCTCGCCCGCCCGGTCATCGACACGCTCCCCGGCGGCGCCCTTGCCGTGCACAGCCCCGGCCCCACCGGCTGGAACGACACCACGGGCTGGCGCCTCGTCCCCGACGGCCGGATCGGCGGCGCCCTCGGCGAGCCGGGGGAACTGGTCAATCCCAGGGACCTGGCGCTCGACGGTGCCGGCCGGCTCTACGTCTCCGACCAGCAGCCCGCCGTCATCAAGGTCTTCGGGCCCGACGGCCGGTTCATCCGGACGATCGGACGCGAGGGGCAGGGGCCGGGTGAGTTCATCATCGCCTTCATCGCGGCCCGTGGGCCGTACCTCGCGGTGCAGGACCCACGCACCGCGCGCCTCACACTCTTCGACACCGCGGGAACGTTCGTCCGGAGCTGGTCGTCGGGTTGCTGCGTCTGGGCCCAGATGGCCTTCGACCTGGAGAACCGGATCTACGTCCCGGCCATGACGCCGCCGGAGACGAAGGCCGCCGCCGCGTACGCCCGCTACGACACGCTGGGCGCGGCAGTGGATACCGTGTGGGTTCCCGAGGGGCCGGAGATGAAGATGTGGACGGTGAACGCCGGGTCGGGCGGGAACCGGATGATGATGATGATGCCGGTGCCCTTCACGCCGAGGATGATCCACGGCATCACGCCGGAGGGAGCGCTCGTCATCGGGTGGTCGGGGGCATACCGCCTGGCGCGGACCGACGGGCACGGGGATACGCTGGCCATCCTGTCGCGAGACTGGACCGCGGAGCCGCTCGCGGGCGAGCGGAAGGCAGCCACGATCGAGCGGATGATCCGCGAGCAGGGACCGGAGATGGACGAGGCGCTCCTCCGGAGGAGCTTTCCGGTGGGCGAGATCTCCGACGCGCTCCCCGCCTTCGAGGCGATCCACGTGGATGGGCGGGGGAATCTCTGGCTCGTGACCGATTCCGACTCGACCTACGCCCGGCTCGACGTCTTCGGCTCCGATGGCGCCTGGCTCGGCCGAGTGTCCCTCCCGGAGCCGCTCCGCCCCTACTCCCCGATCGTGTGGGGCGAAGACCGGCTCTACGTGGCGCGGGAAGACGACGAGGGCGTGCCGTACATCGCGCGGTACCGGATCGAACGGAGCTGAAGGGATTTTTTCTTGAGCGCGAAGACACGAAGCCGCGAAGTCGCGAAGAGGATGAAGAGGGGTGTGCCTTTCGCCATCGGCATTACTGCCGCGGCCGGGGCGGTGAAATTCTACCGCAGAGGTGCAGAGGCGCAGAGGCGCAGAGGCGCTGAGGACGCCGAGGGCACCGAATGCCGGTGCGGCTCCGATACCACAAATTCTTGTTTGTTGTCTTGTTGTGGCAGTTTCTATGAGCGTCGATGCGCTTGAGCCCTCTGCGCTCTCTGCGCCTCTGCGGTGAAAATTCTGGAGGCTGGCGTGAGGACGATATCGAAGTGGATTCCGAGGGGTGTGATGACGCTGTGTGGAATGACCCTGGTCGGATGCGCAGGCGGGGAGGACCGCGCCGAAAGCGCGGAGATCGTCCTCGACTCGGCGGATGCGTCGCTCGGCGGGCTCGACTTCGTCGGCGGGATCGGGGAGCTGGCGGATGGGCGGGTGGTGATCAGCCAGCCGCAGGTGCCGTCGGTGCTCTTTGCCGATCTCGAGACCGGCGAGGTGGACACCGTGGGCCGCGCGGGCGATGGCCCCGGGGAGTACCGCTTCCCCGGGCAGCTCTACATGAAGGGCGGCCAGGCGCACATCTTCGACTTCGGGCCGCGGCGGGTCACGACCTGGAACGCGGACGGGTCGCTCGACACGACCCTCACGATCTCGACGATGCCCGGGTACGTGATCGCGTTCGACACGATGGGCTACATGTACACCGAGCAGCCGACCACCGAGGGCTTCGTGGTCGTGGGGCAGGAGCTCGACAGCACCCGCTCCAAGGACTCGACGTACGTCTATCGCTTCCGCCCCAACGAGACCGCGCGGGACACGGTGGGCCGGCTCTTCGAGATCGGGAACGAGATCATCCGGATCGGGAACGGGATCGCACGGATGCGGCGGCTCTACCAGAGCGCCGACCTCTGGGGCGTGACGCCGGACGGAACGCTCTGGATTGCGCGCGGGCGGGAGAACCGGGTGGACCGTCGGGCGCCGGACGGGACGTGGACGATCGGGACGCCGAGGCCGTTCACGCCGATCGCCACAGTCGAGGCGGACCGCCAGAAGCTCCCGCCGTTCCGGGGGCTCCCGGGCGATTCCGTCGAGCGCGAGCTGCCGAAGGAGAAGGGGCCGTACCAGGACGCCGTCGGCGCACCGGACGGCGAAGTCTGGACCCGCCTCAACCAGCCGGCGGGCCACGCGCGCGAGCTCTACGCGATCCATCCGGTGACCGGCGTGCCCGACCGGACGGTCTCCTTCCCGAAGGATTACCGCGTCCGCGCCATCACCGACCGCTACGTCTACGTCACCCACGAGGACGCGGACGGGTTCCAGGTGCTCGAGCGGTTTCCGCGGCCTGGCCGGTGACATGTTTTTACCGCAGAGGCGCAGAGGACGCAGAGGGCGCCGAAGTCAGGCGCGACTCCGAAAGCGCAAACACCTTGCTAGTTGTTTTTTGGGCGGTTCCGATGAGCGCCGGTGCGCCTGAGCCCTCAGCGTCCTCTGCGCCTC
>DASTYH010000012.1:0-7254 GCA_035765075.1 Gemmatimonadales bacterium | reverse complement strand
TCGGCGTCCCGATCGTCGGGAAACGGGGGACCTTCGGCGACCTCTATCTGACGGAGAAGATCGGGGCGGCGGAGTTCACGGAGGACGACGAGAAGGTGGCCCTGCTCCTGGCGGCGCAGACGGCGGCGGCCGTGGAGAATGCGCGGCTCCACGAGGAAAGTGCGCGGCTGCTCGAGGAGGTCCAGCAGCTGCACCGCGCGCGCGAACGCTTCTTCGCGATGGTCAATCACGAGCTCCGCAACGCGCTCGCGGCCGTCTACGGCTGGGCCGAAATGCTGGTGCGAAAGAAGGACCGGGATACGGTGCCGCGCGCCGCCTTCGAGGTGCTCGATTCGGCCGACCACGCGATTGCCCTCATCAACGACCTGCTCGACCTGAGCCGCCTCGACGAGGACCGGCTCAATCCGTCCATCCGCGCCGTCGAATGCAGCGCCGTGGTGCGCCGGGCCATCGGGCGGGTCATTCCCGCCGCCGAGGCGCGGGGCATCACCCTGTCCATGGAGATGCCTCCGGGGCTTCCCCCCTGCGCCACCGACGCCGGGCGCGTCGAGCAGATCCTCATCAACCTGCTCGGCAATGCCGTCCGCCACGCGTCGGAGGGGGGCCGGGTGGCCGTCACGGGGAGGGCCACCGATCACCGCCTGGTACTCGAAGTGGTGGACGACGGCCCGGGAATCCGGCCCGAGGACGTCGAGCGCATCTTCGACGTGTACGTGACCAAGGCGGGCGAGGAGAGTCGCGGCACCGGCCTCGGGCTCCCGCTCTCGCGACGGCTCGCACAGCTCCTCGGCGGGGAGCTGCGCGCGATTCCGCGACCGGGCACGGGGGGCTGCTTCCAGCTCCACCTCCCCCTGGCGGAGGTCGCGCCGGAGCCGGGAACCCCCATATCTCCCGGTTCTGCCGGGGGGTGATACCTTTCCCCCATGAAAGTTCTCGTCGTCGAGGACGACCGGAAGGTCGCCGGCTTCATCGAGCAGGGCCTCAAGGAGGAGGGCCACGTCGTCGACGTCGCCGCCGACGGCGATGAAGCGACGATGCTGGCGCACGTCTACGAATACGACCTCATCCTCCTCGACGTGGTGATCCCCCGGAAGAACGGCTTTCAGGTGGCCGCCGAGCTGCGGCGCGAAGGTCGTACGACGCCGATCCTCATGCTCACCTCCCGCGATTCGACGGAGGACGTGGTGCGCGGCCTCGACGCCGGCGCGGACGACTATCTGGCCAAGCCCTTCCGATTCGACGAGCTCCTCGCGCGGATGCGGGCGCTCTCCCGTCGCGGGGGCGCAGCGCGGGTGGACGTGCTCAAGGCGGGGCCGGTGGAGCTCGACCGCCTGCGGCACTCCGTCACTGTCCACAACCAGCCACTCATCCTCACGCCGAAGGAGTTCCAGCTCCTGGAGCACTTCCTCCTGCACCGTGACGAGGTGATCCGCCGGACCACGCTGCTGGAGAAGGTGTGGGACATGCACTTCGATCCGGAGAGCAATGTCGTGGACGTGCACGTCGGCAACCTGCGGCGGAAGCTGCAGGAGGCCGCGGGCGTGAACCTGATCCATACCGTGCGCGGCGTCGGGTTCACCCTCCGCGAGACCGAGCCCGACGCAGCGGAGTGAAGCGGTGCCGAGCGGACCGCAGTAGGTTTCCGGAATGACTCCCACCCCACGAGTGGTCTTTCGCGACCTCGACCGCGCCGAATGCGAGGCGATCGTCGCGCGGAATCATGCCGGCCGCATCGCGTTCAGCTTCCGCGACAAGGTGGATATCCAGCCCATCGGATACGTGTACGAGCGCGAGTGGCTCTCGGCGCGGACGGAGCAGGGCGCCAAGCTCGAGACGCTCAGCCATTCCCCGTGGGTCGCGTTCGAAGTGGATGAGGCCGAGGGTCCCTACGACTGGCGGAGCGTCGTCATCCGGGGAACGGTCTACCTCATGCCCGAGGATTCCCCGGAGCACGCCGAGACCTCGGCGGCCATCCGCCGGGTCATCCCGGACGCCTTCACCGAATCGGACCCGGCGCCCCAGCGGAACGTCGTCTTCCGGATCTACATCAGGGAAATGACCGGCCGGTCGGCGTCGACGCGCGAGGCGGCCTCGGCGGATCGCGCAGCGCCGCCCGTCTGACGCGTGCCGCGGCTCTCGCGCTGGCTCGCACGGACCGCGCTCCTTCATCTCGTCGCTGCCCTGGCGCTCGGGATCCTGATGCCGGCGGGCGCGGCCAGGTCGCCGTGGATCGCCGGCGCGTGGCCCGTCTACATCCACCTCCTCGTGCTCGGCTGGGTCACGCAGCTCATCGCGGCCGTGGCGCTCTGGATGTTCCCCCGCCCGGATCGGCGCCTCACCACGGAGGGATTTCCCGGGTGGGCCTTCTATGGCCTCCTCAACGCCGGCCTGGTGCTCCGCGCGATCGCCGAGCCGCTCCCCGCGCTCAACCGACTCCTTCCCATCGCCGCGCTCATGCACCTCGGCGCGATCCTGGCGCTCGCGGCGATGCTCTGGCCCCGGATCCGGGGACGCTGACCTGTGCCCCTGTTGAGCCGCATCTTCCTCCGTCTGGCACTCCTCCATCTCGTGACCGGCACGGTGCTCGGGGCCTGGCTGCTCGGAGCGAAGGGCGGGTGGCCTCCCGCGCCGCCGGCCTGGTTTCGATCGGCCCACGTCGAGCTGCTTCTCCTGGGCTGGATCGTCAACCTGATCATGGGCACCGCCTACTGGATCCTCCCGCGGCATGCGACGGGGCCGGCACGCGGACGCGCCGGCCCCGTCGTCATCGCCCTCCTCGCCTTCAACGCCGGCGTCGCGGTGACCGCCGCGGGGTGGGCTCCGGCCGGCGGGCGCACGCTGGAGGTTGCCGGCGCTGCCGCCTTTGCCCTGCACGCCTGGAGCCGCGTCAGGCCGTCGTTCCGTCCTTGACCACGAGCACGGTCACCATCCCGAACATTCCCTGCGGCGCCTCGGCGTGGGTGAGAATGTGGCAGTGGAACGCCCACGTCCCGGGATTGGTCGCCCGGACCAGCACGTCCCACCGCTCGCCCGGCGCGATGTTGAGCGTGTCGCACTTCCACGGCATCGGCTGCGGCCACCCGTCCTTGGCGATCACCGTCATGTGCATCCCATGCAGGTGCATCGGATGGATCATCATCCCTTCGTTCATGAAGCGGATGCGCACCGTCTCGCCCTTCCGGCAGACCACCGGTTCCGTGGCCGGGAAGTCCTTCCCGTTCAGGGTGAAGCCATGCGCGCCGTCGTTCAGGATCATCGTGTAGTCCACGTCCGCCTTCGGCTCGGACGTGGCGTCCCGCGGCTCCACGATGAAGGCGCCGAGCAGGCCGCTCCCCACCTGCATCGCGGCGTTGTGGTGCGAGTGGTACATGTGCGAGCCGGCGTTCGGCACGGTGAACTCGTAGGTGAAGCTCTCGCCCGGCTTGATCGGCGGCTGGGTGATGAAGGGAACGCCGTCCTGATCGTTCGGGATCTCCAGTCCGTGGAAGTGGACCGCCGTGGATTCGGGAAGCTCGTTCCGGACGATCACGCGGACGCGGTCCCCCTCCCGGACCCTGATCTGAGGCCCCGGCACCTGACCGTTGTACGCCCAGGCCTTCACCCGGCGACCCGGCTTGGTCTCCCACTGGATCTCGCTGCAGGTGAGCTCGAAGACCTTGACGCCCGCCACGATCTTCGGCGCGAGCAGCTGTTTACCCTTTCCCTCGGTCTTCGCGGGGAAGGCCTTGATCCCCGCCTCATGATGGCGATCCATCTCGTCCGCCCGTGCCCGGATGGTTGCGGCGGACGGGGGTGAGGTGCTTTCGGCGGCACCCGCGTGGGAATCCGTGTGCCCGCCGGCATCCGGCGCCTTGGCGGCGGCGGTGTCCGGCCCGCACGCGGACAGCGCGCCCAGCGTGGCTGGAAGCGCCACCGCGGCGACGGCGCCGGTGCGGAGGAAGGAGCGGCGGGTGGGGAGGGTCACGAGGGCATCGCTGTCGGGCACGTTGGTCTCCGGCTTGAGGTTGGCTGGCGGGGGAAACTAGAAACAGCCGATCAGGACCGGATGAATTTCGTATGAAGCGATCTTCATCCACTTCGCGGGCGCGCTATCTTGCAGACATTCCTGAAAGGGGCTCGGATGCAGCAGATCAAGGGGGCCGTCCTCAAGTCCCGGCTCGGCTTCGTCGAGGAGCATTTCGGCCGGGAGGGACTCCAGCGCGTGCTCGATTCACTCGATCCCGGAGACCAGCGCGCGCTCCGGCTCGTCTTCACCTCCAACTGGTATCCGTTCGAGGTGGGGAAGCGACTCGATGACGCGATCGTGCGCGTGCTCGGCGGGGGGCGCTCCGAATTCTTCGAGAAGCTGGGCGAGGCCTCGGCGGTGAAGAATCTCGGCTCGCTGCACAGCGGCTACGTCACCCGGGGCGATCCGCACGCGTTCCTCGCCAAGGCGCCCACGATCTACTCGATGTACTACGAGACCGGCCGCCGCGAGTACCAGCGCACCGGCGACACCTCGGCGACGCTCACCACCTACGACGCCGAAACCTTCAGCGGACCCGATTGCCTCACCGTGATCGGCTGGTATCGGAAGGCGCTCGAGATGTGCGGGGCCGAGGGGGTGCGGGTGACGGAGGAGGAGTGTCGCGCCAGGGGAGGAGCGGTGTGCCGCTACGCACTGAGCTGGAGGTAGGAGGATCTCGTCACGGGGAGAGCCGTTCGATCCGCCACTCCGTCCCGTGCATCAGGTAGCGCACCCGATCGTGCAGCCGGCTTGCCCTTCCCTGCCAGAACTCAACCTCCACCGGCGAGAGGCGGTACCCGCCCCAATGGGGCGGTGTCGGCACCCGGCCATCGGGGTAGCGCGCTTCCACTTCGCGCAGCCGCTCCTCCAGCTCGGCGCGGGAAACCAGCGCCCGGCTCTGCTCCGACGCCCAGGCCCCGAGCCGGCTCCCCACCGGACGCGACTGGAAATACGCGTCGGTCTCCCCGGCGGAAATCCGTTCCACGCGGCCGACCACGCGGACCTGCCGCTCCAGCTCCTGCCAGAAGAAGCAGAGCGCCGCGTTCGGATTGGCGGCGAGCTCCTTCGCCTTCCGGCTCCGGTAATCGGTGAAGAAGACGAACCCGCGCGGATCGATTCCCTTGAGCAGGACCACGCGCGCGCTCGGCAGCCCCTCCGCCGTCGCCGTGGCGAGCGTCATGGCGTTGGGCTCGGGCACTTCCGCCGCGAGCGCCTCGGCAAACCACGCGGAGAACATCGCGAACGGCTCGGGGGCCACCTGGCGCTCGTCGAGCGTGGCACGGGCGTACTCGCGGCGAAGATCGGCGATGGATGATGGCATCTGGGAAAGATAAGGTCTGTGCGGCCGCGCTGGTGCTCGCGCTCGGGCTCGGCGCGGAGCCTGCCGGGGCGCAGGAGGGAACCCTGCTCGTCGGCGGCCAGGAGCGCCGCTATCTCCTCCATCTGCCGCCGGCGACGGATCGCGGGCTCCGGCTCGTGGTGGTCCTCCACGGAGGCGGCGGCACCCCCGGCCGCATGGCCGAGCACACGGCCTTCGACCGGCTGGCCGATTCTGCCGGGATGGCGGTGGTCTATCCCGCCGCGATCGATGGCCTCTGGCGGGATGGCCGCGGCGGCGAGACGGACCGGGCGGACCTCGACTTTCTTTCGCGACTCCTCGACACGCTCGGGACGCGGCGGAACCTCGACGTCTCCCGCGTGTACCTCACCGGGATCTCGAATGGCGGATCCATGGCGTACCGCGCCGCGTGCGAGCTCACGGAGCGGATCGCGGCGATCGCCGTGGTGGCGGCGCCGCTCCTCGCGACTGTCGCTTCGCACTGTCCGGACGGGAAGCCGGTCTCCGTACTGCTGATTCACGGGACGGCGGACCGCCTCGCGCCCTTCACCGGCGGCCGGAGAGCCCTGCCCGTCGAGCGCGCCGCGGCGTTCTGGGCGACACGTGCCGGTTGCGCCGCGCCCGGGGCGCCGCGGCGCATCGACCGGATCCGGGACGGGACCGTGGTCTGGCATACGGTCTTTCCGTCCTGCCGGGCCGCCGAGGTCGAGCTCTACGCGATTCAGGGCGGCGGACACACCTGGCCAGGCGGCCCGCCGGTCCGCGCCCCGCGCCTGGGCCGCACCTCGGCCGAGCTCGACGCCACGCGCGCGATCCTCGAATTCTTCACTCGGCACCAGCGGTAGTCATGCTGCTCCGCACGTTCGGCGGGCTTTCCATTCAGACGGACGGACCGCCGCCGTCGGGCGCGGCCACGCAGCGCCGACGACTCGCACTCCTTGCCGTCGTCGCCGCGAGCGGCGAGCGCGGAATCAGCCGGGACAAGCTCCTCGCGCTGCTCTGGCCGGACAGCGACGCGGAGCGGGGACGGGGCGCGCTGGCCCAGGCGCTCTACGCCCTCCGACGCGACCTCGGCGGGGAATCGCTCTTCCTGGGAAGCAGTGAGCTCCGACTCAACCCGGACATCCTCCCGAGCGACGTCGGGCAGTTTCGCGATGCCCTCTCGGCGGGCCGACTCGATACGGCTGCGGAGCTCTATACCGGGGCTTTTCTCGACGGGTTCCACCTCCCCGAGGCGGCCGAATTCGAGCGCTGGGTCGAAGCCGAGCGGGCCCATCTGCGGCACCGCTTTGCCGACGCGGCCGGACAGCTGGCCATCACCGCGGAGCAGCGCGGAGATTTCCGCAGTGCGGCGATGTGGTGGCGTCGTCTGGCCGCGCACGATCCGCTCGACGCGGCGGTCGCAGGCGAACTGATCAGGACGCTCGCCGCGGCCGGCGATCGCGCGGGCGCTCTCCGGCACGCCCGCGTATACGAGGCCATGCTCCGGGAGGAGCTGGAGCTCGACCTCGATCCCGCCATCGTGGCGCTGGTCGAGCGGATCCGCTCCGCACCGCCGGAGCCGGAACCCGCCGCACCGACTCGATCCGCCGTCGCGCCCGCGACCGCACCGTCAGCGACGCAGCCCGCGGCGCCACCGGTCGATCTCGCTTCCGTCACGACGGCGGAGTGGCGCGCGCGTCGCCCCTCGCGCCCGCATTGGCTCGACTCCGCCTCGGCGCTGATCGGGATCATCGCCTTTTCGCTGGCCGTCCTCCTCGTCCTGCTGCTCCTTCCACCGCGCGGCGGCGACAGCGACGACTCCGCTCCCATGATCGCAGTTGGCCAGTTCCGGAGCTTTCCCGCAGGAGGCGACCCCGCCGGAGAGGTGACGGTCGGACCGCTCTCCGACATGCTCGCGACGAGTCTC
>DASTYH010000011.1:0-8530 GCA_035765075.1 Gemmatimonadales bacterium | reverse complement strand
CGCCTTCGATATCGCCTCCGCCGGCGCTGCCGGTATCGCCGCCAACGTCGCCATTCCGGCGAACACCGCACCCGGCGGCACCGTCTCTCCGACGCCGTCGGTCAAGGTGACCGACGCCGGGGGCAATCCCGTGGCGGGCGTGACGGTCACCTTCACCCCGCTCGACGGGAGCACCGCCACCGGCACGACGCAGGTCACGAGCGCTCAGGGCATCGCTACCGTCGGCAGCTGGACCATCGGCACTTCCGCCGGCGCGACGTATCGTCTCCGGGCGACGGCCGACGGTGTGGGCGGCGAGGTGATCTTCTCGACCACGGCAAGCGGCGGGCTCGCCATCCTCACACAACCGTCGGCAACGGTCGAGAGCGGACAGGTGTTCCCGCAGCAGCCAGTGATCCAGCTCCGGGACGCCTCCGGCTCGCCGGTGGCGCTTGCCGGCGTCGAGGTGGTCGCGACGATCTCGTCCGGAGGTGGCACGCTCGGCGGCACCACGACCGTTTCCACCGACGCCCAGGGTCAGGCCACGTTCACCAACCTGAGCATCACGGGGTCACCGGGAACGCGGCGGCTGCTCTTTGCGGCGTCGGGCTTCACGGCGGTCACCTCGGCCGAGATCGCGGTGACGGCGCCGGGGGTGAGCCAGGCCCAGTCGAGCTTCACAGCGGATCCCGCGGCTGTGACCGTCGGCGCGCCGAGCACCCTGACGGTGACGCTCCGGGACCAGTCGGGGGCGCCCGTTCCGGGGGTGAGCATCTCGCTGGGGACCGATGCGTCTGGAACCTTCGGAAGCACAACGCTCACATCGGGTTCCGACGGAACGGCGAGTACCACCTACACCCCCGCGGCCGAGGGCGTCCACACCCTGACGGCAAGCGCGCAGGCGGCCGGCCTGACCACGGCGGTGACGGCGCTGGCAGCCGGCGGTTGACCATGGTGCGACCTGGATTCCGGCGGTAGAATCGGGCAGGCCCAGCGCCGGCGCGGCGGTGTGATCCAGGTAGCAGCCCGCCGGAATGTCGTCTCGTAACTTGACTCATGACCAACCAGCAGCAGGACAGGTTCCGGTGGTTCTTCATCGGCCCCGCCGTCGCGCTCGCCGCGGCCTGCGGGGCTGATGACCTTGTCCTGCCCGACCAGACCGAACCCACCCGGATCGAGGTCGTCTCGGGGACGAACCAGGCGGGCTCCATCGGGACCATGCTGGCGGAGCCGCTCGTCGTGCGCGTCACCGACTCGCGCGCGCGGCCGGTCAGCGGTCGGGAAGTGGCGTTCCGGGTCGTCTCCGGGCTGGGTGGAGCGGTCCTGCCGGACACCGCGCGGACCGACGCCGATGGCCGGGCCAGCGTGCGGTGGGTGCTCGGGGAATCGGAGGGGACGCAGCAGGTACGGGCGCAAGTCGTCGGAGGCATCGATCTTACAGCGTCCTTTACGGCCACGGCGGGCGCCGGGGTTGCGGCCAGCGTCGAGCAGGTAAGAGGGAACGGCCAGACCGCCACGGCGGGTTCCACACTGGCCGATTCACTCGTGGTCCGGACGCGCGATGCGCAGGGAGCCCCGGTGGGCGGAATCACCGTGGTCTGGACCGCCGTGGGCGGCGGCTCGGTCAGCGCGCCGAGCACGGTCACCGGCCCCGACGGAACCACCGGCGTCCGGCGCACCCTCGGCCCGACGGCGGGCGCACAGCAGACGGTCGCCACCGTCGAGGGAGCCGCCGGCTCTCCCGTCACGTTCACATCGACGGCCGCGGTGGGCGAGGCGGGGCGGCTCGTGATCCAGATCGAGCCTGCGTCGTCGTCACCGAGCGGTGTCGCCTTCTCGCGCCAGCCCCAGGTCCAGCTCGTGGATGCCAACGGGAACCCCGTTGCCCGGACCGGGCTCGCGGTGTCGGCCGAGATCGCGTCGGGCCCGGCGGGCGCAACGCTCGTGGGGTCGACGACCGTATCCACCAATGACCAGGGCCTCGCCGTCTTCGGCAACCTCGGCATCAGCGGCGCGAGTGCCACCTACACGCTCAACTTCACCGCCGCCAATGTGGCGGGCGCGATCTCCCAGCCGATCTCCATTTCGGCCGGGGCGGCGGCTGCCCTCGCCATGGTGACCCAACCCTCCGCGTCGACGCCGACCGGTTCGCCATTCGCCCAGCAGCCCGCGGTCCGGCTCGTGGACGCAATCGGGAATCCCGTGGCGAGGGCGGGCGTCACGGTCACCGTCGGCCTCGCGAGCGGATCGGGATCGCTGAGCGGAACGACGAGTGTGCCGACCGATGGCTCGGGCGTGGCGCGATTCTCCGATCTCGCGATCAGCGGGAGCGGCGACCATACCCTCATCTTTGCCGCCTCCGGGCTCGCCACCGTCGTTTCCGCCACCGTGAACGTGATCGGAGCGCCAAGCGCGTCCACGTCCACGATTGCGGCCCCGGCGACGCTCCCGGCCGGGGTGAGCGGGGTGGCCGTGGTGACGGTGCGGACGGCGAGCGGCGTCCCGCTCGGCGGGAAGACGGTCACCCTCCAGATGAGCGGAACGGGGAACTCGATCTCGCCTGCCTCGGGGATTACGAATGGGGCGGGGGAGGCAGCGTTCACGATCAGCTCGACGAAGGCCGAATCGAAGTCGCTCACCGCCACCGTGGACGGCGTGACGATCGGGCCGGTAACGGTGAGCGTCCAGGCGGGACCTGCCCACGCCTCCGAGACCACGGCGGATGTCCCGGACGGGCGACGGTTCCGCGAGACGGTGATCACGGTGCAGGCCTACGACGAGTTCGGCAATATCGTGCGCACCGGGGGCGCGGTGGTGAGCGGAGAAGTGATCGGTGGGCCGAACGAGGGCATTCAGCTGGTGGTGGACGATCGGGAGGACGGCACCTATCTCCTGAGCTACATCCCGCTCTTCTCGGACGACGACGACGATACCGACCGGATCGAGATCCTGCTGGGGGGCGCACCCATCAAGGGGAGCCCGTTCTCGAGCAAGATCCGCCGCTGAGGGGCGGCGGAGCGAACCCGTTGCGCGCCCGCCGTTTCCCCTGCTAATTTGATCGGCTCGCCCTGGTGGTGAAACTGGTAGACACGCTCTCTTGAGGGGGTAGTGCCGAAAGGCGTCGCGGTTCGAATCCGCGCCAGGGCATCAGGTCCGCCACTGTAGCTCAGGGGTAGAGCTCTCGATTCGTAATCGAGCGGTCGTCGGTTCAAATCCGACCAGTGGCTCTACGAGAGAAGGATCATTCACGGCCCGCCGGTTTCCGGCGGGCCTTCTTGTGTTGCGCCTCGCGCGGTTTCCTTCGATCGAATTCGGGCGTCGTGACCTGCACGACGTTTCTTCCGTGTGAGCCGGGACACGGCTCCCGGCCGCCTCGGAGCCCATTCTGTTGGCGTGCGAATTCCGCCGCGTGCCATTCACCTCCGAGGACGCCAGATGAACCGAGTCTCGATGCCAAGGACCTTCTTCGCGCTGGGAGCGACCCTTGCACTTGCCGCCACGCCCGGCATGGCGCAGGCGCCCTTCACCGGAGACCTCGGTGAAACCGTCACCTACGAGGGGGGTGACGTCACCCTGACCCTCCTCTTCCAGGATGCGCTTTACGAGAATCAACTGTTCGTGTTCCACAGCGCGATGGGAAATACCTTCGATCCGGCCAACGCCATTGCCGTTTTCAGCAACAAGGCCGCGATCGGCAGCACCTTCACCTTCAATCCCGGCGCCGATTACGGGCTCGCCGTCGGCGAGGAACTGATCTTCGGCATCTGCGCCAACATCCCGGCGGGCGACATGACCGGCTGCGGCGCCTTCGGGAACACCAACGGCATCCACTACACGGGGCCGGAGAGCCGCAACTTCGACGGGGTGGCCCATGCCCGGGTTGCGGAGAACTGCGGTCAGGCGGAGATCTGCGGCTCATTCACCGGGCTGGCCGTCGGTTTCGAGGACATCCGCGAGGTCGATCCCCCGCTCCCGATCGACCGGGACTTCAATGATCTCGTCTTCGGCGTCCAGCAGAATCCGACGACGGTGATCCCGGAGCCGGTCACGATGTCGCTCCTCGCCACCGGGCTCGCGGGCATGAGTGGCATGAGCGCCCTCAGGAAGCGTCGCCGGCGGGAGTAGCACGGCTTCGCCGGAAGCGATCCGGCGGGAAACACCAAGCGGGGCGCCACCGGCGCCCCGCTTGGTCGTTACGCTCCACCCTCCGATGCTACGCCGCCGACTCCCCCGGCCGGTTCCGCCGGGTCTCGACCTGCCGCTTGAGCCAGTCGATCTGATCCTTGATCGTCTGCCGGGTGGCCTTGCGGGCAAGCCATTCATGGGCAGCCTTCCGCTCCTCCTCGGTGAAGACGGGGGACGCCGCGAGGCGCTGGAAGAACGCCACCTGCTTCTCGGTCGGGGCGTACGGGCCGGCCGCCGCCGTCGGGGGCCGATCGCTCTCCCCAGCCGGCGTCTCGACGGTGGGTGCGCGTGGCGCCGTCACTTCGGCGATCGGTGCTCCGCTCCGGCCATCCACCACGCGCGTCTGCCCCGACTCGCGGGCCGCAGCGATCACCTGCGCGCGCACGTTGCCGGGGATCAGCCGGAACCGCGCGTTCCGGGCCGCCTTCATGGCGCCTGCCTCGAACCAGTGAGGATTGAGCTGCCGCTCCCGCGCCGCCACCGGTGTCTCGCCGCCGAGAAGCCGCTTCACGAAATCCCGGATGGAGGCTTCGGCGAAGTTTTCGCCCATCCAGGTCAGGTACTCCCGGCCCTCGGCGGACGCGAGCAGCTCACGATACGTACGTCCGCGAAACTTCTTCGAGGGAACCCGCGCATCGAGATCGAGCTGCGCGGGCTCGTAGTAGAGCGCCTGCCGCTTGACGCCGATGACCTGGTCGAGGCGGACTTCCCCGCCCGCCGGATTGACGGCGTACCGGGCCGCCTTGACGCGGAAGAGCGCCTCACGATCCTCGCCCTCACCGACCACCTCGTAGCTCAGGTCCTCTTCGCGAATGACCTGGCCCTGCGAGACAAGCGCCATGCAGCAGGCGTCCACCCCGCTCTTGGAGAGGCCGACCACTTCGTGCCCGCCCTCCCGCACCACGTAGACCAGCTCGGTGCTGGCCACCACCCCGTCGAGCTCCCGGCGGAACGCTTCCTCGTCGAGTCGATCCATGAGCTGGAACGGGTCCCACCGGACGGCGGTGGCCGTCTCGTCGATCCTTGTCGCTTCCGACATCGGTCCATCTCCTCATGCTCGCTGTCATGGGCGGCGACGCCGCCCTCCGATACCCCTGCGCCTCTGGTCGGGAGGCAACCTCCGCGCGGATTCCGCGCCCCGGTGACCTGCCGGATGCGACCCGCGGCGCGGGTGCATCAGGCACTCGGAACGGGTGAATCACGACCTTGGCGACCCCCGATCGGAGCCCGCCGTCGTGTGCGCTGCCTGCGCCTCGCCCACGTCACCCAACGCAAATTATAACAACGCATTACGCGCTTGTCAACATCTGTGGATAACATCTTTTCCACAGCGGTTTTGACCGGTGCGACCGGGGTGGACCGATGGCGTAGCTCTTGCCCCTCTCGGATCCCGAATTCCACTTCGGACCATCCACGCAGGGGAGCCATGGCACCGAGCCTTCGGATCGGCGCGCCGCTCGTCTCGTCCAACGGCGGCCGGGTTTCCGCGCAGGTTGGCGGGACGGAAGTCTGGTTCGAATCGGATGAGCTCCCGCTCGCCGGCGCCGCGGAAGCGTTCGCCTCGGCGTTTCTCATTCCCGCGGCCGCACGCGGCCGGCAGCTCGAGCTCGAGGCGGCCGTCTGTCCCGTCTGGCGAAGCGGGGCGGCCGAGTTGCTCCCGATTGTGGGCGGGTGGTGGGGCTATCGCTCCGCGATCCCTTCGGGAGGCGCCCTTGCGGCCATTGGCCGGCGGGAAGCGCAGTCCGTGGCCCTCTGCTTCAGCGGCGGCGTCGACTCCTTTCATACCCTTCTCAGGCGACCCGGCAATCTCGATCTCCTGGTGGCCGGGCAGGGATACGACATCCCCCTCGCCGACGTCGCCCGGATGGCCAGGTTCGAGTCGAGCATCCGGGAAGTGGCAGGGGCGATGGGTCTGCGGTGGTGCGTCATTCGCTCGAACATCCGGGAGCACCCCGATTTTTCGGGGGTGAGCTGGGAGCGTACGCATGGCGGCGCGCTTGCGGCGCTGGGTCACCTGCTTCGCGACGCGGTTGGTCGCATCGTCATTTCGTCGTCCGCGGCACGGCGCGACGCGTATCCATGGGGCTCCCACTGGGAGACGGATCCGCTCTTCGGCTCGAGCCGGCTCGTCGTCGAACATTTCGGCGAGGGAGCGCGTCGCGCGGAGAAGCTTGCCGAGATCGCATCGGAGCCGCTCGTGCGCCGCCACCTGCGCGTGTGCTGGAGGAACGATTCGGAGGAAGTGAACTGCGGGCGGTGCGAGAAGTGCGTCCGGACCCAGGTCGTCCTCGCCGCCTGCGGCGAGCTCCCCCGGTACCGGCTCTTTGCGGGGAGCGGCGCGCTTGCCGACCGGATCGATCGGGTCGCCGCGGCGTCCCTCCCGCTGCTCCTCTCCTATCAATGGGCGCTCGATCGGGGACTCGACCCGCGGGTGGGACGCTCGGTGCGCGCGCTCATCCGCCGGAGTCGGCGCGCCGCACTCGCCCACGCGCTCGCCGCGACGGCGACGCGCGCCGCACGGGCGATCATCCGGGCTCCGGCCGCCCCGCGGCGACTCATCCTGGCGCGGACGTGAGCATCGTCGTCAGGCGCGTCTCGGCCGGCGATGTCGATGGCGTGCTGGAGTGCCTCCGGTCGTACGGCTTTCACCTTCTCGGCGGTCGCTACGCGGATCCCGAGTACCCCGCGGATGCGGTGCTCCAGGTTCGGAATGCCGTGAGCCACTTCGATCTCTCGCGCCACTGCTGGGTGGCGGAGGGCTCCGGGGGAATCCTGGGGTTCTGCAGCTGGGAGTGGCTCGATCGCTCCCGCCGCCAGGCCAAGACGCTCCTCATTACGGTGCTCCCCTCGGCCCGCTCGCTGGGCGTGGGCTCCCTCCTCCAGGAGCGCCGGATGGCCGAGATGCGCGAGGAGGGGGCACGCGAGGTCCATACCTGGAGTGACGATCCGCGCGCGATCCGGTGGTATCAGGAGCGCTTCGGCTACGTCGAGATCGGACGCGAACCGCTGCTCCACTGTCTGCATCGATTCACGTGGGGCGATCGGGTCGAGTGGGGCATTCATCGCGGGTTCCGCACGAGCGCGGATCTGGCGCATCTGGTGGCACGACTTGACACGGGGGGCGGTACATGAGGGCAGCAGTCATGGCGGGGCGGCGGAGCGAAGGTGTAATCATCAATCTCTGTCCCACCGGGATGGTGCCGGACAAGGCGATGACCGAACACGTGCCGCTGACGCCCGGTGAGGTGATCGCCGATGCATCGGCGTGCATCGAGCGCGGCGCCAACCTCGTGCACCTGCATGCCCGGGACGAGGCGGGGCGGCCGCACTACTCCCGCGAGATCTACGCGAGGCAGATTGCCGGGATCCGGGCGCGCCATCCCGATGTCACTCTCTGCGTGTCGCTGAGCGGCCGCAACTTCGGCGAGCTCGCCCAGCGCGCCGATCCGCTTGGCCTCACCGGCGATCTGCGCCCCGACATGGGCAGCCTGACGCTCAGCTCCCTCAACTTCCCGGGATCGGCGAGCGTCAATGCACCGGAGACCGTGCGCCGGCTGGCCGAAATGATGGGTGAGCGGGGGATCCGCCCGGAGCTCGAGGTGTTCGACGCCGGCATGGTGAACTATGCGCATTATCTGATCGCCAAGGGTGCGCTGGAGCCGCCCTTCTACTTCAACATCCTCTTCGGCAACGTCGCGGGCGTTCAGGCTTCCCCCGCGCAGCTGGCCGCCATCCTCGCCGAGCTGCCCGACGGATCGATCTGGTGCCTTGCGGGGATCGGGCGGCAGCAGCTCACGGCCAACACGCTGGGCCTGCTCTTCGGCGACGGCGCGCGCGTCGGCATCGAGGACAACATCTGGTACGACGAAGAGCGCACCCGGCTCGCCACCAACGTCGCGCTGGTGGAACGGGTGGCGCGGGCCGCGGCGCTCCTCGAGCGGCCGCTGGCGAGCCCGGCCGAGGTGCGCGTCCGGCTCGGGATCGCGCCCTGGGAGCGCGCGACGGGCGCCGGGCCCCTTCCGTCGCCCGGGGCCCGCGACTACGTTTCCGCACCCTGAAACGGGACGTAGCGCAGTCCGGTAGCGCACTGCAATGGGGTTGCAGGGGTCGCGGGTTCAAATCCCGCCGTCCCGATCTTCGAAGAGCCGGCCCCGTGCCGGCTCTTCGTCTGTCCTCTCGCCGGAGCGTGCCGTGCGCCGCCTGCTGTTCCCAGCGTTTCTCGCCCTCATCCTCGGCGCCTGCGACCTGAACGATTTCCGCCGGACGCCGGTGATCTCGCAGAACGACTTTGCCGCGGAGCTCGATGTGAATCCCGATGACATGCAGCGCACCCCGAGCGGACTTCGCTTTGCGGACCTGGTGGTGG
>DASTYH010000010.1:0-10819 GCA_035765075.1 Gemmatimonadales bacterium | reverse complement strand
TCATCACGATGCGCTTGGCGAGCGCGGGATGCAGCGCCCGTCGCATCCGCGCGGAATCGGCCGTGTACCACCCTTCGGCGTAGTCCAGGGCGGTCGCGCGGATCGCCGCCGAGTCGGCGGCCGACTGGGCAGCGAGCGGGGCGGCGGTAAGGACGAGCGAGCCCGCGAGCATGGCGGCGCCCAGCAGCGTGGTTCGGATCATGTCTGCTCCGGGGAAGGGGGTATGGAATGGATCACTACTTCGATACGAATGGACCCCGGGAAGGTTGCATCGCCGTTTCCGCCCGCTCCCGCCTCCCGCGCTCCCGCCCTACCTCCCCTCCATCTCCCGCAACACCTCACCCAGCCGCCGCATCTCCTCGCCGTACGTCGTCCAGTCGTCTCCCCGCTGCGCCGCCCGGGCCCGCTCGTAGTGCTCGAGCGCCCGCCGCAGGAGCTCCCGCTCCGCCGTATCCCCCACCCCCGCCGTTTCCGCCGTGTCCACCGCTCCCGCCGTTACCGGCGCCGCCCGCGCCCTTCCTGCGTCCCCGAACAGTGCCCTCAGCGCCGCATCCAGCGTTTCCGCCATCGCCACCCGCCCCTCATGTGCGGCAATCACGCGCTTGAGCTCCGGAATCCGGCCGCCCTGCGCGCGAAGGTAGAGCGGCTGCACGTAGATGAGCGATCCGCCGATCGGGATCACGAGCAGCTCGCCGCGGAGCACCTCGGAGCCGCGCTGGTCCCAGAGACTGATCTGGCGCGCGACCTCGGTGTCCTGGTTGATGCGGTTGACGATCTGGTTCGGCCCGAAGACGAGGCTCTGCCGCGGGAAACGGTAGACGGCGAGCCGGCCGTACTGCTCGCCGTCGTTCCGCGCGATCATCCACGCCGCGAGGTTGTCCTTCTGTCTCGGCGTGAACGGCCGCATCAGGATGAACTCGGCGTTCTCCTCGCCGGGGAGGCGCATGACCATATGGCGGAGGAACGCCTCGCCGGTGGACTGCCGCTCGCCGCTCGGCAGCGCCGTCGAGCCGCCGGGGATCTGCCACTGGTCCTCACGGTGATAGAACGTCTCCGCGTTTCCCATGTGGTAGGTGGCGTAGAGGCTCGTCTGCAGGCGGAAGAGGTCTTCGGGATACCGGACGTGGGCCCGGAGGTCGGCCGGCATCGAGTCGAGGGGGCGGAGGAGTCCCGGATAGATCCGCGCCAGCGTGCGGATGATCGGGTCTCCCGGTTCGGCGATCCAGGCGGTGACGCTTCCGTCGTAGGCGTCGATCGCCACCTTGACGCTGTTCCGCATGTAGTTGACGCCGCCGATGGGCTGCGCGTAGGGATAGCGCGTCGACGTGGTGTAGGCGTCGAGCAGCCAGGTGAGTCGGCCGTCCGCGCGGATCACGAGGTACGGGTCGCGGTCGAAGAGGACGAAGGGCAGGGCGCGCTGGGCGCGCTCGCGGATGGCACGGTGATAGATGATGCGGGTCCGCTCGTCGAGGTCGCGGGAGAGGAGGATGTTGAGCGACCCGAAGCGCACCGCAAAGAGGAGCCGCCGCGGAAACGACGCCACCGGCACGCCGCCCGTGCCGTCGTACGCCGAGTAGGCTGCCGCGTCGCCCTCGCCCGCCGGGTAGTCGAACTCCCGCTGCCGGCTCGGCGCGAGCACGAAGTCGTTGGAGCGCTCGCCGAAGTAGATCTGCGGCCGCGTGATCGTCAGATCGATGCTGGAGACCGGCGGCAGGTCCTTGATGAAGAGGACCGGGAGACCCTCCGGCGTCACTTCGTTGGAGGGACCGAGAGTGACGCCCATCCCGTGCGTGTAGGTGAGGTGCTCGTTGATGAAGCCGCGGGTGGGGAGCGCCTCGGTGTTCATCTCGCGGGCGGAGAGCATCACCTGGCGGAGCTCGCCGCCGATCGGATAGCGGTCGTCGTCCACGGTGATGAAGTCATAGTAGGTGCGGATCGACTGGATCTGCCCGAACGTCTGCAGCAGCGGCTCCCGGTCCCAGAGCCGCACGTTGTCGATCGTGGCGCGGTTGGCCGCGATGGTCGCTGGGGTGAGCGTGGCGTCGGGCGCCAGGTCCCGCTGCTCGACGCTGTCGATCCCCCACGCTTCGCGCGTGGCCTCGATGTGATGGATGATCTGCGGCGTCTCGCGAGCCAGTTCGTTCGGCTGCACCACCAGCCGCTGATAGACGGCAGGCGCGACCGACGCGCCGATGGCGATGACCACATAGATGAGGACCACGCGGATCGCCATGGGCACCAGCCGCCCCCGGAGCCCTCCCCAGGCGATGAGCGCGGCGCCGAGGAGTGCCGCCGCACTCAGGAGGTGAAGCGCCGGCAGCCGCACGTGCAGGTCGGTATAGTTGGCCCCCGCCAGCGGACCGTGCTCACCGAAGAGGAGGCCGGGGATCCGGACGTAGTGAATCCGGAGCGCGGTCACCACCAGCATCACGCCAGCCAGGAGCGCCAGGTGCCGCTCCGCCCGCGGCCGGATCATGAGCCGCCTGTCGAGCACGCCGATCTCGCCGCGCAGGAGATGAATCGGCAGCGCCACGAAGAGGAAGGAGAGGAAGAGGAGGCCGAAGACGAGCCCGAGGACCGCCTCGATCGCCGGGAGACTGAAGACGTAGTAGCCGATATCGCGCCCGAAGACCGGGTCGGTCCGGCCGAACGGTGTTCCATTGAATGCCTGGAGCGCCGTGCTCCAGTGCGGCGCCGTGGCCAGTGCCGCCATCAGCGCGAGCAGCACGGTCCAGGGGAGCGCCAGCGTCCCGGCCTTCTCCTCGAGCGTCGCGCGGAGCTCGGGCGGAAGCGCGCCGAGGCCGCCCACGTAGCCGCGGGCCACGTCGGCATCGGAATCGAGGCCGCCGAGCGCGAAGCGCGCGTTCCCGTAGAGCACGAGGAAGGCGACGACGCCCGCGCCGATCCCGAGCACCCATTGCGCAACGATCTTCGTGAGGAAGACCCGCTGGAAGCCGATCTCCCGGAACCAGAGCCAGTCGGAGAGCCGGACCGCGAGGGCGGGGAAGAACAGCAGCAGAACGACGACCAGCGCCAGGGCAAGGAACAGGAGCCGCCGCCGCCGCGAACCACGAGCACCCTTCACACGTTTCGGCCGCGGGGGACGTATCCCGGCCTCGCGAAGGCTTCGGATGAAGGGGTCCTCGTCCGGCGGGATCTGGTTGGGCACGGGGGGCCTGGGAGGGGGAGTGGAGTGGAAGATAGGGGGTGGGGCGGGAGGGGGGGAACGGCGGGAGCGGCGGAAGCGGCGGGAGCGGCGGGAGCGGCGGGAACGGCGGGAGAGCGGGAGAGGCGGAGCGGGGTTGAGCGGGTTGTCACCCCGGAGCGAAGCGACGGGGGCCGAAGCGTAGCGTGGACGCTCCGCAGTACCTGTGGAGGCCGGACCCGCAGCTTCGGCCCCCGTCGCTCGCGGAGCCTGCCCCCTATGGGGGCTCGCTCCGGGGTGACCGATCTCCCGCTCTCATGCTCTTTCGCCCTTCAGCCCCTCCCGATCATCCGCTCGAACCGCGGGTTTCCCCGCAATGCCGCAAACGACGGGTCGATCCGGAGCCACCCCGGCGAGAGGAAGTACGGCATCTCGAGCAGCGGTTCGAGAAGGTCGAGGGCGCGCTCCTGGTCGCCGAGCTCGAGGTAGGCGCGGGCGGCGATCTGCTGGAAGTACGGTCCGTTGGCTCGATCCCGGGCAAGCGGTAACAGCGACATGCCGCGCTCCACCGCGGCGATCGCCGCCTCCCGGCGACCGAGAAATGCGAGCTGCAATCCGCCGATGACGGTGCGCTGCGCGTCATCCGGCGCAGCGCGGAGCGTCTCGGCGTTGAGCCGCTGGGCAGTGTCGGCGTAGGCGCGCGCGCGGGCGCGGTCGCCGCGAACGCCGTAGAGCTGCATGAGCACGGTGGCCCACGTCTCGCGGTCCGCGTATGCCGCCGGGCCGGCTTCGATCAGGAGACGCTGGCCGGCCTCGTCGAGCACCCAGTACATGTCCCAGTAGGTGCCAAAGAAGACCGCGATCTCGGTGGGCGAGACCGCCGGGGAGATCAGCTTCATCGCCTCCCGCGTCCCGGCGAGGTCTCCCTGCGCCGCGAAGACCATCGACCGATCCTGCACGAAGGTGAGGTCGCCCGGCGCGAGCGCCAGCACGGTGTCGCTGGCCGCGAGCGACTCCGGATAGCGGCGCAGCCAGAGCAGGGCAAGTTGCCTGTCGGCGGCCACCCCCACCGAGCGCGGATCGAGCTGGCGCGCCGCGCTCAGCTGCTTGAGCGCCGCATCCCACTCGCCTCGGGCCTTTGCAATACTCGACGCGCGTCGCAGGACATCGACGTCGTTCGGTGCGACGGCGAGGCTCCGATCGACACTCTGCTGGGCCGCGTCGAGATCCTTCCGGACCGCACCGTAATACTCCGCGAGCGCCGCATGCCCATGCGGGCCGCGCGGATCGAGCTCCACCGCCCGCTCCGCCGCGCCGCGAGCACGCTCCGCGATGGCGGGGTCAGGTGTTCCGTTTGTATAGAGGAGCGAGTAGGACTCCGAAAGGAGGCGCCACGCCTCGGTGAATTCCGGGTCGGCCGCCACGGCCTGCTCGAGGAGCGCGGCCTTGCGTCGTACGGCCGCGTTGTCGAAAGCCAGATCGCTGCGAGCTCGCAGGTAGAGGTCATACGCCTCCAGGCTCTTCGTCGGGCGGTCGGCGAGCTGGCGATGCTGCTCCGCATTGAGCGCGACGTTCAGCTCGGTCGCGACCCGGTCGGCGATCTCACCCTGCACCTGGAAGACGTCGGTGAGCGCCGCGTCGAACGGCTGCTGCCACTCGGTCGTCGCGGTGCCGTCCCCCACCCGCACCAGCTCGGGGCTGACCCGCACCCGGCTCGTGCCGTCGGGGTTCTTTGCCCAGCGGACCGTCGCGGTGAGGAGATACTGCGCACCGAGCTCGTGGCCGATCTCGGGCAGCGACTTGGTCGTCTCGCGGTACTCGCGTGTGCTCCCGCTCGCCACCACGCGAAGGCCGGACAGCCCCGCGAGCCGTCCGCGTACCTCTTCGGTCATCCCGTCGGCGAAATACGCGTCGGCCGTGTCGCCCGCATTCCGGAACGGCAGCACCGCGATGAGCGGCAGCTCGGTCGAGGGATCGGCCCCCTGCTTCCGGCTCCAGGCGAAGAGCAAGCCGAGGCCGATGACGAAGCCGAGCATGAGCATCGTGAGGGCGGGAGAGAGGCGGCGCGGGCGCGATGCAGCGGAAACGGCGGTAGCGGCGGGAACGGCGGGAGTGGAGAGCGGGGTGACGGCCGTGGGCGCGAGGGCGTTGCCGAACGCTTCGGCCGAGGCGAAGCGGTCCGCCGGAGTGCGCGCGAGCGCCCTCGCCAGCGCATGCTCCACGCTGAGCGGCACGCTGTCGCGGAGGTGGCGGATCGGGCGCGCCGTCTCGGTGAAGCGCCGCGCGATCATCGCCTGCGGGGTGGCGGCGGTGAACGGTGTCTCGCCGGCGAGCATCTCGTAAAGCACCGTGGCGAGACTGTAGATGTCGCTCCGGGCGTCCACGTCCTTCTCCGCCGCCGCCTGCTCGGGGCTCATGTACGCCGCCGTGCCCACGGAGGTCCCGGTGCTCGTCAGGTGCTCGTCGGTCGTTCCCGAGAGCGCGCGGGCAATGCCGAAATCGGCGACGAGTGCGTGGCCGCCGGTGAGGAGAATGTTCTCCGGCTTGATGTCCCGGTGGATCACCCCATGCCGGTGGGCGTACTCGAGCGCCTCCGCCGCCTGCTGGGTGATCCGCAACGCGTCGTCCACCGGGAGCTGCTTCTCCCGGTCGAGCCGGTCCCGGAGCGACTCGCCCTCGATGAACGGCATCGTGAACCAGAGCCGATCGCCCGCCTCGCCCGAATCGTGGACGGTGAGGATGTGCGGATGCTGCAGCCGGGCCGCGAGCCGGATCTCGCGCTGGAAGCGCTCGGGGCCGAGGGCATGCCCGAGGTGCGGATGGAGCACCTTGAGGGCGACGGGGCGGTCGTGCCGGAGGTCGTGCGCCAGGTACACCGTCGCCATGCCGCCGCGCCCGAGCTCTCGTTCGATCGTATAACGCGAGGCGAGACCTGCTTCGAGCTGGGCCCGGAGATCGGTCACGAATGGGCCTTGTCTGGTGGGGATGTCGGAATGTAGGCGTTGGAGGGGGTGGGGGAAAGGCGAGAGCGAAGGCGGGAACGGCGGGAACGGCGGGAACGGCGGAAACGGCGGAAACGGCGGAAGCGGTGGGAGCGGCGGGAAAGAGCTGTCACCCCGGAGCGAGCCCCCATAGGGGGCAGGCTCCGCGAGCGACGGGGACCGAACCGTGGCGCGGGCGCACCGCACTACCGGAGTACGCCGGCTCCGTCGCTTCGGCCCCCGTCGCTTCGCTCCGGGGTGACATCATTCTCCCGCCGCTCCCGCCCCTTGCCCCATCCCCGAAACTTCACGATATATCGTACGTACTATCTCAAGTCCTTACGTACGATATATCCGACCCACCAGGAGCGCATATGTGCAGTCAGCGAAAGGGTTTCGACTTCGGTGCCGGGTTTCCGTTCGGGGCGGGCGGGTTTGGCTCGTGGGGGGGGCCGGGGCGGGGACGCGGCCGCCGGCAGATGTTCGAATCGGGGGAGATCAAGTTCGTCATCCTCCGCCTTCTGAAGGAAAAGCCCCGCCACGGCTATGAGGTGATCAAGGCGCTGGAGGAGCGGATGGGGGGATGCTACTCCCCGTCGCCCGGCACGGTCTACCCGACGCTGCAGCTGCTCGAGGACCAGGGCTATATCCGGGCGGTGGAAGGAGAGGGGCGGAAGGTGTACGAGGTCACACCCGAGGGTGTCGCCTATCTCGAGCAGCACAAGGACGTGCTCGAGGAGATCGTGGATCGGGTGCGGGAGACGGTGCGCGACTTCACCGGCGGGGCCATCGGCGAGCTGCAGGGCGAGTTTGCCCGCCTGGCCAAGGACACCTTCCGGAACGCCTGGCGCCGAGGCCCCGATGATCCGGCGGTGAAGCGAGTGGTCGAGATCCTCAGGCAGGCGGCGGACGACGTCGAGCGGGCGTGGCAGGGCCCGCAACCGGAGACGCCATCACGGGAGGGGTGAGATGTTCTTCTTCCTGATCATTGCGCTGGTGCTCTTCTTCGCCTTCAGCAGCGGGCGGTATCGCCACTGCTTCGCGAGCCCGGAGCGGGACCGCACGCCCACCGCGGAGCTCGAGCAGGTCATCGAGGACCAGCGCCTGCAGATCGAATGGCTCGAGGAGCGGGTGATGCGGCTGGAGGAGGGGCTCGAGTTCGCGGAGAGAATGCTCGCGGGAGGGGCGGGAGTGACGGAAGAGAGCGGGAGGGGATAGGAGCGGGAACGGCGGGAAAGAGCTGTCACCCCGGAGCGAGCGCAGCGAGCGACGGGGACCGAAACGTGGCGCGGGCGCACCGCACTCCCTGAGTACGCCGGCTCCGTCGCTTCGGCCCCCGTCGCTTCGCCCGGGGTGACATCCCCATCCCCCTGCGACTACCCTCCTCGCTTCCGTCCTTCCGTCCTTCCGTCCTCCTAATGCACCATCCGATTGATCGGCCGGAACCCGATCTGCCTGAGGCACAGCGAATTCACCAGCCCGTCGAGATCGATCGCGCGGCGATCGAGGTCGTCGAAGTGGCGCACCGAGTTGTCGGCGTCGGTGGGATCGGGGTCGGTGACGTCGATGCCGGTGAGGAAGCCGGAGAGGCCGGCGGGGAGGCCGCCGCTCGGGTTCACGTGCACGAAGGGCGTAGATGTCTCACCGCCGTGGCACCCGCTGCAGGTGTTGAGCGAGAGGTGGAAGCGGGAGTTGGCCGTCGGCATGGCGCCTCCGTTTCCCCAGAAGTGCGACGGTGACGGCACCGGCGACCGGGAGGCGAGGAACGCCTGGCCGGCGGGGAACTCGAGCGGCACCTGGTGCCGGTCGTCCACGATGAGCGCGGCGTTGGCGTTCACGTAGTCCGCCAGGCGCTGGGTCATGTTGATCGCCGCGTCGGGCTCCTGCTTGGTGGTGGTGGAGACGAGCCGCCCCGCCGTGGCCGCGTCGGAGGAGAGGACGAATTCCCGGAGCTCCCACGGCGAGCCGATCGCGATCTCGTTGGTGCGGAGCTGGTTCAGCGCGTTGAGGTTCGGCGCCTGATTCGCATCGGCCCCCGCGCTCACGAACTGCTGGGTGATCGCCTCGAGCGCCTGGTTGTACGCCGCCGTCCCCGGCGTCAGCGCCTCCAGATCGGCCCATTCCTTCCCCCACGCCTTCACCGCCTGGCACGACGCCTTGGTGATTCCGTACTCGAAGATCACGGCAAAGGGGAGCGGCGCGCAGTTGGCGTCGAGCCGGACGGCGCCGAAGACGAAGCGCCCCTCGCCGGCGCTCCCGCCGCCGTAGACCAGGTTCTGCCGGAGGTCCACGCGGTTCACGATGGCGAGGAGCCGGAAGGGCGCCTTGGTGAGGTCGAGCGTGGCGCCGCCGCTCGCCGCTTCCCACGGGCCGATGATCTGGCTCTGGATGGCGGTGCGCGCGGGAATCGGGAATGTGTTCACCGTCTGCGCCGTCTCCCACTGCGCGAGCCAGGAGCGGACGAAGTCGGACGGCGCGATGCCCGTGGCCCCCTGATTGGCCATCTCGGTCATCAGGTGCCCGAAGGTCCACACGCCGGTCGCATTCCCGACGCCGGTGCAGGGATTGAAGGTGCGAAGGGTGTCGGTGACCACCGAGGTGCTGGTGATCATGAGCGAGGCGTCGATGAGCGACTGCCGCGCGACACCCAGCGGGAAGAAGGGGAAGCGATCGAGCTCGCGGAGCCGGCGGATGTCCACGAGCGCATCGAGCTCCAGGCGCACCGGCTCGATCGGAAGCCGCCCCTCGAATCGCGTCAGGACCCCGCCCCGCGCCGTGCGGGCGATGCGCTGGTGCTCGGCGGCGAGGATCTGCGGATCGATGGTGGTGACGCCGGAGAAGATCCCGTCGCCCGCGGCCCGGTCGCCCTCCTCGCCGTTGTCCCGGAGCGCGATCGGCTCCCCCTCGGGGCGGATCACGATCACCGTATCCTCGCGCCGGGCATTCTCCACGGTGGCTTCGATGAGGAGCCGGTTCCCGTCGATGAAGCTCGCGTTGGCGTCGCGCACGCCGATGTCGCCGTTCTTGAGCAGCTCCACCTGCACCGAGTCCACGGCGATGTCGCCCGGCGCCTCGCGCCCCGGCGGACAGGCGGCGAGGGCGAGTGTGAGCGATCCGACGGCGATCCCGCTCCCCACCACCCTGAATCCGGTTGTGGCCGACTGCATACCTCCTCCTGCGTGGAGGTGAAACCGGCTCGTCGCATCCGCGGCCGAGCCGGGAAGGACAGCGAGCCCGGCGTCGCCGCGAGCGCGCTGGCGCCGTGCGGTTCGACCGGGCTTCGAGCGATCGGGATCGAAGAGACGCGCCAATCTGGGAGGGAGCGCTCGGCGCGCGCTACTGGGGAAAACCCCAGCCGGGATGCGTTCGGGGGAAATTCACGGAAGCAGGGTTTTCCCTAGTTGACAGCTGGGGCGTGGAGTTCGATCGTTGGCGCTTCCATGAGAGCAGCGCGGGAACGCGGACAGGCTGTCACCCCGGAGCGAGCGACGCGAACGACGGGGGCCGAACCGTGGCACAGTCACACCGCACTGAATGCAGTGGCCGGAGTTGGAGCTTCGGCCCCCGTCGCGGAGTTTACCCCCGCAAGGGGGCTCCGGGGTGACAACACTTCCGCCGCTCCCGCCGCTCCCGCCGCTCCCGCCATTCTCCAGGGAGGCCCCATGCCCGCTCCCCGCATCGCCCTCTTCACGACGGTCGTCCTCCTCCTCGCCGGCTGCGCCACCGGCGGATATCGCACCGCGGTACGTCCCGCGGCGCACACCGTCGTCCAGGCGCGGCAGGCGGAGTTCACCGAGACGGAGCTCGCGCTCATCGAGGAGAACTGCCCTTTCGGCCGGCCGAAGGTCGGTGCCGGCTTCGGGCCGACGCGATTCGTGATCCGGAACGGGTACGTGCTCGAGCACAGCTCGACGGACCGGATCCCCATCTGGGTCTGCGAGGGCGTCACCGTGGCGGAGCTCGGCGGCAACGTGCCGAGGAAGAACCGATTCAAGGCCGATCCGAAACTCCCGGCAGGAGAGCGCGCCGAGCTGAGCGACTACGCGGGCTCGGGCTTCGACCGCGGGCACATGGCCCCCGCCGGAAACCAGACGGTGGACACCACGCTCAAGTACGAGACGTTCTATCTCTCGAACATGGCGCCGCAGGCTCCGCTGATGAATCAGCGGATCTGGGAGACGCTCGAGGGCCGAGTGCGTGACTGGCTCCGGGCGCGGGGCGGGGGACAGGTGATCACGGGAGGGTTCTTCTTCGACCCGGAAGAGGAGGACGCGGCCACCGCCGACGGGCTCATCGACTACGGGATCATCGGGAACGGGGTCGCGGTGCCGACGCACTTCTACAAGGTGGTGGTGGCGCGGGAGAACGGCGCGCCGAAGGCGATCGCCTTCGTGATGGAGAACCGGACCTATCCGGCGCCGTTCGACTTCAGCGCGTTCATCAGGTCGGTGGACTGGATCGAGGAGCGCGCCGGCGTGGACTTCATGCCCGACCTCGACGCCGACGAGGAGGAGGATCTCGAGATGCCGACCCCCGCGCTCTGGCAGTAGCGGCCATGGCGGTCCACAACCACGAGCTCACGTATCGCCCGGTGCAGGGCGGGATCGCGGTGATCAACCTCGCCAACGGCCGCCCCGGGACCCTCGGCGCCATCCTCACGCGGAACGGCGCCGACCGCTTTGCCCTCAGCTGC
>DASTYH010000009.1:0-2030 GCA_035765075.1 Gemmatimonadales bacterium | reverse complement strand
TCGTTCGGCCTCCCCCGCGCACTGTCTACCACCTACCGCCTGCCGCTCCTCCCCATGACCGCCCCGATTGCCGCCCCGATCCCCAGCCCGGCGATCGCGTCCACGGCGTAGTGCATCTGGCAGTAGACCACCGCCACAATGAGGAGAACCGTGGGAAGGATGAGGAGGCGACCGAGGTGGCGGTCGGCACGCCAGGAGGCCAGAAGGGCCGCCACGGTGGCGGCCACGTGCGAGGACGGGAATGCGGCGCCGTAGGAGCTTCCCTCCTCGAGCGCGTCGTAGACGAGCCGCGCCATGAGATTGTCCACGAACGGTCCCTCGGGCCGGGGGAAGGCGTAGTATGGGCCGGCGACGGGGAAGAAGATGAAGAAGACGTAGCAGATGACGAACGCCGTCATCACCATCAGGAGGAAGCGCCGCAGTCCCTCGTGGTTCCGGTGGATGGCGAGCCAGAGCGGAGGGAAGGCGAGGATCGGGTAGTACGCGAGATAGGCGCCGTGGAGGAGGAACGACCAGAAGGCACTGGGATAGGCACGCCACCAGTCCCGGCTCGGTTGTCCGCCGAAGAAGAAGGCCTCGAGCCGCTGGATCTCGGCGTCGTACACGCGCGGACTTCCCGCATTCAGCACGTCCAGCTCGGCGTAGAGCCCGAGGAGGAGGAGCAGGGGGAAGATCTCGCGAATCATCCGGCCCGCTCGGCCGAGCCCCGGGCGGTTGAGGAGCCAGATCAGCACGAGGATCAGCGCATGCGCGAGGAGCAGCCACTGCCATCCCCGGAGTTCCGGCGCTCGCACCGCCACGACGACGCCGACCAGCGCGGCATAGCCGCCGATGAGCCACTCCAGCGGCCGGACGCCCCTCCGTCGGTCGACGCCGGAATACGTCACCGGCATCCTAGAGCCAGCCGGCGTCGCGGTACCAGCGATAGGTCGCCTCGAAGCCGGATGCGACGTCGTGTCGCGCCTCCCATCCCGTCGTCTGCATCAGCAGAGCGGGGTCCGCCGTCCATGCGGCCTGATAGAACTCGTTGGCCTTGTCGAGGTTGAGGATCGTGCTCCGGCCCAGGAGCCGGGCGGCGCCCCCCGTGAGCGCCAGGATCCCGCGCGCCACGCTCTCGGGGAGCGGCACGATCCGCACTTTTCGTCCCGCCGCCTTCGCGATCGACTGCACGAGCTCCGCGCTCGTGACGATCTCGGGATGATTCGGGTAGTAGATCCCGCCCACCGTCGAGTCCGCGAGCGCGGCCGCCCGGAGCGACTCGGCGAGGTCCGGGGCGTAGACGGCGGAAAGCTCCATCGAGCCGTCTCCGAAGACCGGGGCGATCCCGAGCCGGAGGCCCTTGAAGACCGCCAGGAAGTTCTCCCGGTCGCGGGGGCCGTATACGGCAGGGGGGCGGAGGATCGTCCAGTCGAGCGTCGACTCGCGAACCACCTGTTCCGCGGCGAGCTTGCTCCGGCCGTACGCGGTGACGGGAGCGGACGGCGTCGTGAGCGGGTGTGGGGTGCCGCGGAGCGAGGGGCCCGCGGCTGCCAGCGAGCTCACATGAACGAAGCGCCGGACACCCGACTCCTCCGCCGCGCGGACGATGTTGGCGGTGGCGTCGCGGTTCCCGGCGAGATAGGCGGCTTCATCCGGCGCAGCCACCGCGCCGGCCACGTGGTAGATCACGTCCTGCCCCGCCACCGCGCGCGCGATCGCCGCCGCGTCGTGAAGGTGGCCGAGCTCCAGACGGGCGCCGAGACGGGCGAGCGGCTCCGCGCGCGAGAGTGAGCGCACGAGGGCCGTGACGTCGTCGCCCTGCGCCCGCAGGTGCTCGATCAGGTGGCGGCCGACGAAGCCGGTGCCGCCGGTGACCAGCGCCTTCACAGCGGCCGGTCGAAGAGCCGGTAGGTCTTGTACACCGTGAAGTTCATCTTCTCGAGCCCCGACTTCATCGCGGGGTTGTCTTCGAGGATCCACCCCGCCTCACCCCAGTACATGCCATGCTCGGCGGCCTTCGTCCAGATCCAGTGATACAGCACGGCATCGAG
>DASTYH010000008.1:0-3138 GCA_035765075.1 Gemmatimonadales bacterium | reverse complement strand
CCCCATGCCGGAGCTCCCCGACGTCACCCTCTATGTGGAAGCACTCGATCGCACGGTCGTGGGCGCCGTGCTCGAGCGCGCGCGCGTCGGGAGTCCGTTCGTGCTCAGGACCGTCGAGCCGCCGGTTCGGGCGGTGGAAGGGCGGCGGGTGGTGGGGGTCAGGCGCCTCGGGAAGCGGATCGTGCTGGCGCTCGAGGGCGAGCTCTTCCTGATCCTTCATCTGATGATCGCGGGGCGGCTCCGGTGGCGGCCGCGCCTGGCGCCGCTGCCGCGCGGGAGGGGGCTCGCCGCGTTCGATTTCCCCGACGGGACGCTCCTCTTCACCGAGGAGGGGAAGAAGCACCGCGCGGGGCTCTGGCTCGTCGCGGGGCATGCGGCGCTGGCGGCGCACGACCCGGGCGGGCTCGAGCCCCTCGAGGCGTCAGCCGCGGAGTTTGCCGCCGCGCTGACGGGGGAGCGCCACACCCTCAAGCGCACGCTGACCGACCCGCACATCTTCTCGGGGATCGGCAACGCCTATTCGGACGAGATTCTCCATGCGGCGCGGCTCTCGCCCCTGCAGCTCACGACCAATCTCTCGGCGGCTGAGATATTCCGCCTGCACGCCGCGGTGAAGGACACGCTGACCAGATGGACCGACCGCCTCCGGGCGGAGACGGGCGACGGGTTTCCGGAGAAGGTGACGGCGTTTCGCGAGGGGATGGCGGTCCACGGCAGGTATCGCGAGCCCTGCCCCGTCTGCGGCGCGCCGGTCCAGCGGATCCGGTATGCGGAGAACGAGGTCAATTACTGTGCGGCGTGTCAGACAGGGGGGAAGGTGCTCGCAGACCGCGGAATGTCGCGACTGCTCAAGGATGACTGGCCGAGGTCGATCGATGAGTGGGAGGGGCGGATGGGAGGGGGTCGGAACGCCTCGCGCTAGTCCCCCACCAGCTCGGCGAAATTCCGCACGACGTGCACATCCTGATTGAAGTCGACCGCGCGGACGATTCCGCGGTGGCCGTCCGCCGCGAATCGATACGAGCCGGGATACCTCGGAACCGTCCCGAGCCGCACCAGCGGGCCCCCATCGACCGAGAGGCGGTACAGGGAGAGGGTCCAGCTGGTTTCGTTGACCGGGATGATCAGCGTGTTGTCCGGAAGCCAGCGGGGAGTATCGGCCTCCTCGGCAACAAAGGCGGCGATCCGCTTCGTTGAGCCATCCACGAGCGACATGATATCCACGACCATCGAGTCGGTTCGGAGGTCGCCGAACCCGACGATGGCCACCCTCCGCCCGTCCGGAGACGGCTCGATGCCCGCGATCAGTCCCATCCCTTCCGGCCTGGCGAAGGTCGTGTCGGGGAGGCCGGGCGCCAGGACGCGGTACACCCGATCACGGAGCGGGGGGTAGAACAGGAAGCCGCCGCCCGGGAGCGCTTCGAGCTCCTGGATGAGGCCCGGATCGAGAGCGCGCAGGCGCCGGAACTGTCCGTTGTCGGGATTCAGGGTCCCGACCACGACGCTGTCGTCCCCGCGCACGGTGACGACGATGTCACGCGCGCTCCAATCCCAGTCCTCCAGCATCATCGGGCTTCCCAGAAGCCGCTCAGGGCCGCTGTCGGATGGCATCACCGAGGGCTGTCGAGTCAGGCGCCCGCCGCGCAGGATGTCCCGGACAATGAAGATCCGCTGGCCATCGGGACTGATGCTCCCGGTCACGTGCAGCGAGGTGGAGAGCGCGAGTCGCCTGAGCGAGAGATCCACCCGCCGGAAATCGTCCCAGCGGAAGCTCCAGACCGACGCCTCCCGCGTTCCGGCGAGGAGGAGAAGCTCGCCTCGACGCCCGACCCCACTGATGCCGGCGTCCAGTCCGCGCATCACCGTGTCGGCTTCCGCCTGGATTCGGCCGGAATCGTCGAAACGGTAGATCGCGACGTCGGCGCCGGGTGATCCCTGGCTCTGGACGAACACCGCCATGGAACGGGTATTCGGCACGACCTCTACTCCCCAGACGCGATCGTGAGGGAACACGACCGAATCCCGCACCTGGCCCGTCCGATCCGCGATCGTCAGGAGCGCGCGATTCGCCACCCGCGCATCCGATTCGGAGTAGATCGCGAGCCAGCGGCCGTCGGACGTCAGGGCGATCTGCGGAAACTCGGCGGCGGGAGAGCGAATGGAGACGCTGTCGTAGATCGTCCCGTCGGCGGTCGCGACCCGGCGCAGCCAGGCGATCGAATCGCCCGGGAGCTTCCACGTGATGAGCGTGGTATCACCGTTGCCGATCAGCTGGGCGCGCCCCTGTCCCAGGCTCCTGCGCTCGCCGCCGAGCGTCGGCACGCTGAAATTTCCCCACCCTTCGGGAAAGTAGCCGCCGACGAGGAGGTGGCGTCCATCTCCCGTCCACTCGGTATCCCAGATCGCCAGCGCTCCCGTGAGGATCTTCGCCGACCCGGCGCCGCCCATGTCCTCGATCACGATGCTCTGGGTACAGAGGCCCGCGCTGTCGCATTCCCGCTGGGCGAACGCGAGGCGCTTCCCGTCGGGCGAGAGGGATGGGGCGGAGGCGTTTCCCGTGAAGGTGACCTGCGCCCGGTCGAGCTGAATGAGGCCGGCCGACCGGCCTTCGGGACGGAGTGCCCACGCCAGGAGCGCCACGGCAACGAGGGCCGCCGCCGCACCGCCGATCCAGGCCTTCGACTGCCCGTCCGGCTTCCACCCCTCGATCGGCCGCGTGCTGGTCGGCGTCATGCCGCCGCTCGGTGTCACCAGCGGCTCGAGCTGCGCGAGAAGCTCGTCGGCCGTCTGGAATCGGTCGGCGGGCCGCTTGGCGAGGCAGCGCATCACCGTGGCCTCGAGCGCCGGGGCGATGCCGGGCCGGTAGCGGGAGAGCGGCTCCGGTGGCTGCGTCACATGCGCGGCGAGGACCTGCTGCGGTGTTCCTCCCACGAAGGGCGGCCGTCCCGCCAGGAGCTCGTAGGCCATGGCACCGACGGCGTAGATGTCCACCCGGTGGTCGAGGTGGGGGTCCGCCGCTGCCTGCTCCGGCGCCATGTACGCCGGCGTGCCCAGGGCCACGCCCGCCGTCGTGAGCTGGTTCCTGCCGCTCGCCTCGCTCACCGCCTTCGCCACACCGAAATCCATCACCAGGGCGTG
>DASTYH010000007.1:0-7653 GCA_035765075.1 Gemmatimonadales bacterium | reverse complement strand
GTCGAGATGATCCAGTCGACGAAGCCCGCTTCCATCAGCGGGATCAGGCAGCTCATGCCGAGGCCCGCCGGCGTCATCGCCCCGGTGAGCGTCATCCCCACGGTCACGTCCGGCGCGAGCATCCGCTGGGTGAAGAGCATGCACCCGTCGCGGAGCCGCCCCGCGTTGTAGGCGAGGAACGCGCTGTCGATGAGATCGGCCGCAGTCTCCCGGCCGGTGATGGCCGCCGGCTCGATCCGCTGGCCGCGGAGGTACTGCGCAGAAGGTCGCGTCATCGAGTCTCCCGTTCCCGTATCCCCGTCGTCATTCCGGCCGCTTTGCCGGCGCCGGCCGCGCCTCCGGCACCGTGGGCTGCTCGCCGATCACCGCCGGGTCCTTCCCCTTCGCCTCCCGCTTGGCGAGCCCCGGCTTCGTCTCCCGCGTGCTCTTCACGATGTGGAGCACCTCCACCGGATCGTCCGTCACGTGGAAGAGGCGAAGGTCCGTGTCGCCGATCTTCCGCTCCCCCGCCACGGTGCGCGTCAGCCAGTCCACCATCCCCGACCAGTACTCCCGTCCGAAGAGAATCACCGGGAAGTGCTTGATCTTTCCCGTCTGGATCAGCGTGAGCGCCTCGAAGAGCTCGTCGAAGGTCCCGAATCCGCCGGGAAAGACGACGAACGCCGTGGCGTACTTGATGAACATCGTCTTCCGGACGAAGAAGAACTTGAAATTGAGGCTCCGGTCGAGGTAGGGATTCGATCCCTGCTCGAAGGGAAGCTCGATGTTGCACCCGATCGAGAGCCCGCCGCCCTCCTCCGCACCACGGTTCGCCGCCTCCATGATGCCGGGCCCGCCGCCGGTGATGATCGGGATCCCCGCCTCCGCGAGCAGCCGGGCCGTGGTCACGGCGTGCGTATAGAAGGGATCGTGCGGCGGCGTGCGGGCCGAGCCGAAGATCGACACCCCGTCGCGGACATCCGCGAGGTTGTCGAATCCCCAGACGAACTCGCCCATGATCCGGAGGACGAGCCACGGATCGGGAGGAAAGCTCGCATCGGCCGTCTCGCGACGCGGCCCTTCCAGCAGCTGCTCGTCCTGGGTCGGTCGCCGGTTATCGGACTTCGGATCTGGCTTATCGTCCACGCGTCAGCTGCTCGATCAGGGCCCGGTGGTCGTCGGGCACGTTGTAGAAGTACGGCGAGACGCGAACGTGCCGCGGGCGGGCATCGGTCACGAATCCGGCGGCTGCGAGCATCGCCACCTCGCGATGGGGATCGTCGCTCGGCAGCATGACGATGCCGGAGCGCTCCGCGGCCGTGGGCGCGACGTGCGGGCGGAGCCCGCGGGCCTCCGCCAGCTCGACGAGATCCTCGGTCAGCTCCGCCGTCCGCCGGCGGATCGCCTCGGTGCCGAGCTCCTCGAGGATCTCGAGCCCGCCCCGCTGCGCGTACACCGGCATCAGTGCGGGCGTCCCCATCTCCAGTCGCCGCGCATCATCGTGGAGCTCGAGCTCCCGCGGGTCGAAGCGGAACTGGTCCCGGTGCGCGAACCATCCGGTCACCTGCGGATGGAGATCCTGCGTCACCGCCGGCGCGGCATAGAGGAACGCGATCCCCGTGCCCCCCATCAGCCACTTGAGCCCGCCGGAGCAGTAGAAGTCCACGCCGTTCGCCCGCACGTCCACCGGCAGCTGCCCCGCCCCCTGGTATCCGTCGATGAGGCAGAGGGCCCCCTTCCGGTGCGCAAGCCCGGCAATCGCCGCGATGTCCTGGATCGCGCCGGTCGTGAAGAAGACGTGGCTCGTGGCGACGAGCGCCGTCCGGTCGTCGATCGCCCGCTCGTACAGCTCGAGCGGCACGCGGATCCCGTCGGGACTCTCGAGGATCTCCACCTCGACCCCGCGGTCCCCCTTGGCCAGCCACTGATAGCCGATCGTGGGGAAGTCGAGGCTGGTGACGATCACCTTCGGGCGCCGGCGGTAGTCGAGCGACTCACCGACCACCGAGAGCGCGGACGACACGTTCGGGTGCAGCGCGATGGTCCCCTCGGCGGCCCCGATCACCCGCCCGTAGCGCACCCGCAGGTCCGCCAGCGCCGCCCACCACACGTCGTACCAGGCGGACGCGCCCCGGCGTTCCCAGAGGTCGAGGAACTCGTTCACCCGCGCACGGGCCCGGAGGCTGAGCGCGCCGAGCGAGCAGCTGTTCAGGTAGACCGAGTGCCGGAAGATCGGGAACTCGTCGCGGTAGATCCCCTCGGCGGCCGGTGTGGCGAGCGTCATGGTGGTGAATATATCCCGATGGGGGGAGAGGTTAGAATTGAGGGCGATGTCCGACACCCCTCATCCGCCCGATCCGCGCTACGTCGGCTCCTGGGGCCGGCTCACGCTGACCCTGGCCCTCCGCGCCGCGATGAATCCGCGCCTGGCCGTGGATCTCCTCCGCACCGCGTGGGCGTTCCGGCGCCGGGGGTGGTGGCGGTCCGCGCCCTTCCTCCCCGTGCCCGACCGCGGCTACCTCCGCTGGCGGATGTACACCGCCTACGCGAGCGAGGACGCCGTGCCGCCGGCCGAGGACGTCGTCCGCTTCGCGCGGTGGCGGCGGGAGACGATGCGCCTGTGAGGAAGCGGGCGGTGATCATCGGAGGCGGGTTCGCCGGCCTCAACGCCGCCAAGGCGCTCCGGGGGAAAGACGTCGACGTCACCCTCGTGGACCGGCACAATCACCATCTCTTCCAGCCGATGCTCTACCAGGTGGCCACCGCCGCCCTGAGCCCCGGGGACATCGCCTCGCCGATCCGCTCCGTCCTCCGCGACAGTCCCAACATCGAGGTCCTGCTCGGCGAGGTCCGCGAGGTGGATGTGGCCGGCCGGACCGTGATCGTGAACGGCGGCCGCACGCTCCCCTACGACTACCTCGTCGTGGCGCCGGGCGCCCGGCACTCCTACTTCGGGCACGACGAGTGGGAGCCCCTCGCGCCGGGGCTCAAGAACCTGGAGGACGCCTTCGACGTCCGCCGGCGGATCCTGCTCGCCTTCGAGCGCGCCGAGCAGGAAGCGGATGCCGGGGCGCGGGCGGCCCTCCTCACGTTCGTGATCGTCGGTGCCGGGCCCACCGGGGTGGAGGTGGCCGGCGCCCTCGCGGAGATCAAGTCGTATACCCTCCGGCAGGATTTCCGGAACATCGAGCCCGACGCGGCCCGGGTGGTCGTCATGGAGGGGGGCCCCCGGGTTCTGCCGACCTATCCGGAGGAACTGAGCGCCAAGGCGCGCGCGACCCTGGAAGATCTGGGGGTCGATGTGCGCACTGACACGATGGTGACGGAAATCAGTGAAGATGGTGTCGTTGCGGGAGGCGAGTTCATCCCCGCCCGAACCGTCATCTGGGCGGCCGGCAATATCGCCAGCCCCCTCCTCAGGACCCTCGGCGTCCCCCTCGACCGCCAGGGCCGGGTCCCGGTCGGCCCCGATGCGTCGATCCCCGGACACCCGGAGGTCTTCGTCCTCGGTGACGCGGCAGCCTTCACCCAGGACGGGGCCATACTCCCGGGCATCTGCCCCGTCGCCATCCAGATGGGGAAGTACGTCGCCGGGATCATCGCACGCGAGGCGAAGTACGGCGGCCCGGGCTCGCGCCCCGCGTTCCGCTATTTCGACAAGGGGCAGCTCGCCGTCATCGGCCGAGGGCGCGCCGTGGCGGACATCGGCAGGGCGCACTTCGGCGGATTCATCGCCTGGCTCCTCTGGGTCTTCGTCCACATCTTCTTCCTCATCGGGTTCCGCAACCGGGTGATCGTCCTCCTCGAGTGGGCCATCTCCTATTTCACCTACAGCCGCGGTGCCCGGCTCATCACCTACGATCGTCCGAGTGGGGCGCCGGACGCTCCCGCTCCCGGCACGCCGTGACCATCCACGCCCGGGACGTGAAGCGGTGGGCCGCCGAGCTCGAGTTCCTGGCCTGCGGCATCACCCTGCCGGCGCCATCCGCCCGCGGCGCCGCGCTCGATGACTGGCTCGCGCGCGGCTACGGCGGCACCATGCGGTACCTTCACCGGCAGGCGAAGAAGCGGAAGGATCCGCGCCTGATCGACCCCGAAGCTCGCTCCGTCGTTGTTGTTCTGGAGAACTACTACTATCCCGACCCCACCGATCGCCCCGCCGTGCCAAAGGTGGCCCGCTACGCCCGCGGGCGCGATTATCACGCGGTCATGCAGGGACGGCTCGGCCACCTCGCCGACCGGCTCCTCCACGCGGGGGCGCGGCTCGCCCGCGTCTATGCCGATGCCGGACCGGTCCCCGAGCGCGACCTCGCGGAGCGCGCCGGGCTCGGGTGGATCGGCAAGAACACGATGCTCATCCGGCCGGGGAGCGGCTCCTTCTTCTTCATCGGCTCGATCTTCACCGATCTCGAGCTCGAGCCGGACGCGCCGTTCGCCACCGACCATTGCGGCACCTGCACGCGCTGCCTCGATGCCTGTCCGACGGACGCGTTCGTCTCCCCGCGCGTGCTCGACGCGACGCGCTGCATCTCGTATCTCACGATCGAGCAGAAGGGGCCGATCCCCGACGAGCTCGCCCCCCGGCTCGACGGCTGGGTCTTCGGCTGCGATGTCTGCAACGAAGTCTGCCCCTGGAATGTCCGCTTTGCGGCGGAATCGCCGATCGAGGCGTATCGTCCGCGCGCGGAGGCGCGGCTCGACGACGAGACGTTCGAGCGGATGGACGAGGCCGGCTTCGCGCGCCGCTTCGGCGACTCTCCCTTTGCCCGCCCGGGCCTCGCCGGCATGCGCCGGAACCTCCGCGCCGTCCGGCGCCCCGTGACCACCAGCGACCAGTGACCAGCGACGATCCGCCACGGACGACCGGCCGGCGATCAGCGACGACCATGGGCGGCCCCATTGTCGTGGTCGGCGCCGGCGTGATCGGCGCGAGCGCCGCGTGGCACCTCGCATCGCGGGGGTGGCGCGACATCGTCGTCGTCGATCGCGGCTCGGGGCCCGGCGAAGGGAGCACCGGCCGGGCCACCGGGGGCTATCGTGCCCAGTACGGCACGGCGATCAACGTCCGGCTCTCCCTTCTTGCCCGCGAGAAGCTCATCCGCTTCCGGGAAGAGGTGGGGGCCGATCCCGGCTATGATCCCTGCGGCTACCTCTGGATCGCGCGCGACGAGGCGGAGCTGGCCGAGCTGCGGCGGGGGATCACCGTGCAGCATGCGGCCGGCCTCACCGAGTCAGGCGAGGTACGCCCCGAGGCGATTCTCCACCTGAATCCTGCGCTCTCCCCCGCGGGGATCCATGGCGGCGCCTGGTGCCCCACGGACGGCTTCATCCGGCCCCTCTCGATCCTCCGCGGCTATCTCGCCGCCGCCGCGCGACTCGGCGCACGCATCCGCTGGGGCACCGAGGTGACGGGATTCGACCTGGCGCGTGGAAGCGGACCCGCGCGGGTCACCGCGGTGCAGACGAACCAGGGACCGATCGACGCGGGAATCGTGATCAACGCTGCCGGCGCATGGGCGGCGGGCGTGGCGGCGATGGCGGGAATCGCCCTCCCGGTGGAGCCGCTCCGCCGCTGCATCGTCCCGACCGTTCCCTGCGACCTCCTTCCCGCCGACATGCCGATGACGATCTTTGCGGGAGACGGGTTCCATCTGCGCGTGCGGGACGGTCGCGTGCTCCTGGCCTTTCCCGCTCCCGGCGCATCGGGGCGCCCCTTCGACTGCACGGTGGACGCGTCCTGGATCGACGCGGTGGCCGCCCGCGCGGCGGCGCGGATTCCCGCACTCGCCGGGGTGCCGCTCGATCGTGACGCGGCGTGGGGAGGGCTCTACGAGGTCTCGCCGGACAAGCACGCCATCCTCGGCGCCGCGCCGGAGTGCGCCAATTTCTACTGCATCAACGGCTCCTCCGGGCACGGCGTGATGCATGCCCCGGCGCTCGGTCACCTTCTGGCGGAGATCATCACCGATGGCCACGCGGAGACGCTGGACGTCGCGCCCCTCAGCCCCTCGCGCTTTGCCGAGGGCGCGCTGAACCCCGTGTCGGGTCTCCTCTGATGAAGATCGTGACCATCGGCGGCGGGCCCGCCGGGCTCTACTTCGCGCTCCTGATGAAGAGGGCGGATCCCTCGCACGACGTGATCGTGCTGGAGCGGAACGCCCCCGACGATACGTTCGGGTGGGGCGTCGTCTTCTCCGACCAGACGCTCGGCAATTTCGCCGCGGCCGACGAGCCGACCTTCCGCGCCATCACCCGGCACTTCGCCCGCTGGGACGACATCGACGTGCATGTGAAGGGTCGGGTGATCACCTCGGGCGGCCATGGCTTTGCGGGCATCGCGCGCCGCACGCTCCTCGCCATCCTGCAGGAGCGCGCCTGCGAGCTCGGCGTGGACCTGCGCTTCCGCACCGAGGTGACCGACGGCGACCTCGCGCCCTTGGGACTGGACGGCGCCGACCTCGTCGTGGCGGCGGACGGAGTCAACAGCGGCGTCCGCCGTCGGCTCGCCGATCGCTTCGTCCCCGATCTCGACGTGCGCCCGGCGCGCTACGTCTGGCTCGGCACCACCCGCCTCTTCGACGCCTTCACCTTTGCCTTCGTCGAGAACGCCGACGGCGTCTTCCAGGCCCACGCCTACCGCTTCGACGCGGAGCACTCCGCCTTCATCGTCGAGTGCGACGAGCGCTCCTGGCGGGCGGCGGGATTCGACCGGCTCGACATCGAGGGAACGGTGCACGCCGCGGAGCGGCTCTTCGCCCCGTGGCTCGACGGGCACCCGCTGCTGGCCAATACGCCCCCGCACCAGCGCGCGGAGCCGTGGCTTCGCTTCACCCGGGTCCGGAACGAGCGCTGGCACCACGGCAACATCGTCCTCATCGGCGATGCGGCCCACACGGCGCACTTTTCCATCGGCTCCGGCACCAAGCTCGCCATGGAGGACGCCATCGCCCTCGCGCGGTGGCTGCACGAGGCGCCGCTCGCGGCGGCGCTCGCCGGCTACCAGGACGAGCGGATGACCGAGGCGCTCCGGCTCCAGAACGCGGCGCGCAATTCGATGACCTGGTTCGAGAACGTCCGCCGCTACATCCATCTCGCGCCCGAGCAGTTCGCCTACAGCCTGCTTACGCGGAGCCAGCGCGTCTCGCATGAGAACCTCCGGCTCCGGGATCGCGCCTATCTCGAGGGGGTCGAGCGGTGGTTCGCGTCGCAGGCGGACCGGCAGGCCGAAGCCTCGACGCCGCCGGCGCTCCCTGAGCCCGCGTCCGCCCGCCCGCCGATGTTCACGCCCTTCCGTCTCCGCGGCATGACCCTCCCCAACCGGGTCGTCGTGTCGCCGATGGACATGTACTGCGCCGAGAACGGGACGCCCAACGACTTCCACCTGGTGCACCTCGGCGCGCGCGCGCTCGGCGGCGCCGGGCTCGTGATCACCGAGATGACGTGCGTGTCGCCGGAGGGCCGGATCACCCCCGGGTGCACCGGCATGTACGCGCCCGGGCACGTGGAGTCCTGGCGCCGGATCACCCGCATGGTGCATCAGTGGAGCGGCGCGAAGATCTGCCTCCAGCTCGGCCACTCGGGGCGGAAGGGCTCGACGAAGCTGATGTGGATCGGGATGGACGAGCCGCTCGACGAGGGGAACTGGCCGGTGATCGGTCCCTCTCCCATTCCCTA
>DASTYH010000006.1:0-7139 GCA_035765075.1 Gemmatimonadales bacterium | reverse complement strand
GCATGTCCACGGCGAAGTCGTGGGCCAGCGTCTCCCCGGCCCGCGATGCGGTGGTCCGGTTCCCGAGCAGCGGAATCAGCGCGAGAGCGAGTGCGCTGGTCGCGACGGCCCACCGGCTCCGCTCGGTCCCGCGATCCCGGAGGGCCGCGACGATGCTCTGCATGAGCGCGCCGAAGCCAAGTGCCACGAGCACGCCGAAGAACGAGAAGGAGGCGACGAAGAAGTAGTCGCGCTCACGCACCTCGCGCTCCAGGGTCCGCTCCGGATAGATCGAAAAGCCGTACTTGAAGTTCAGGTAGTAGATGAGCGCGACGGTGAGCGTCCCGAAGAGGAGCAGCGCGGCGAGCCCCGCCCGGCGGTCCCGCCGGAGCAGGGTCCAGAGCCCGGTGATCCCCAGCACCGTGAAGATGGCCGTGGCCATGGGGACGACCGCCGCCCAGTCCCGCGCGAACTGCCACCGCCAGTACTGCCAGTAGTTGGCCAGCTGATCGATGAAGCTCGCGGTCTGCCGGTCGAAGACCGAGGGTTTCCCGTACTGCGCCCGGTTCAGCACCTCGTAGAGCGCGTCGCTGAAGAAGCCGATCGGCTCGCCCTCATTGATGGGCGGGTACTGTCCGGCGCGGATCGGCAGGTAGATGTAGTTGATGGAGAGCCCGACGAGGATCGCGCCGATCGACGCGGCGATCAGCGCCGGACGGAGCAGTGCTCGCGGCTCCGTGGCCAGGATGTAGACCGCCACGACGGGGATGGCCAGGATCCCCATCAGGTGGTTGGTGGACGTGAGCGCCAGGATGTATGCCACGAGCACCAGGTGGCGGTCGTGTCGAGCGCCGAGGGGCTCATCGGCCCAGCGCACGATGATCCAGGCGACCAGCGCGATCGAGAGCATCGAGACGGTGTACACCTTCTCGTTCACGGTCGACTGATTCCACACGGTCCAGCTGAAGGCGCCGACGAGCGTGCCCGCCACGGCCGCGGCGATGCGCGCCCCGCGGCGCGGCACGATCGTCTCGAGCCAGCGCTCGGCGACGAGGAACCAGAGTGCCGCGCAGGCGGCGCTCGTCACGGCGGCGAAGATATTGATGCGGACGGCGTAGGACGCGGCCAGAGGAAGGAGGCCCCAGACATGCGCCATCAGCGTGAAGAGCGGATTGCCCGGCGGATGCGGGATGCCCAGGACCTTCGCCGCCGCGATGTACTCGGAGGTGTCCCAGAAGGCCGTCGTCGGCGCGAGGGTGAGGAGGTAGATCGCAAGGACGACGGCGCCGGTGGCGGCGGCCCACCCGTAGGGAGGGCGGTGCGGCTCTGATTGCATGTCGTCTCTCGCTAGTGTCGGAACTGCCGGCGGCCCGTCATCACCATCGCGATTCCGTGCGCATCGGCCGCGGCCACCACCTCCGCGTCCCGCACCGAGCCGCCCGGCTGGATGATCGCGGTCACGCCGGCGGCGGCCGCTTCCTCGACCCCGTCGGCAAAGGGGAAGAAGCCGTCGGAGGCGAGGACGGCGCCCCGGGGATCATGCCCCTGCTGTCGGGCCTTGTGGACGGCCATGAACGCCGAATCGACGCGGCTCATCTGGCCCGCCCCGATGCCGAGCGCCATCTCCTCGCGCGCGAGCAGCACGGCGTTCGACTTGACGGACGCCACCGCGGCCCAGGCGAAGCGCAGATCGTTCCATTCCTCGGCGCTGGGGGTCCGCGCCGTGGGCACGGTCCAGCCCTGCTCGGACGGATCGAAGACGAAGGCATCCTGGACGAGAAACCCTCCGCGGACACGCTTGTAGTCGAGCGCGCCCACCGGCCGCGAGACGGGAAGCTCGACGACGCGGAGGTTCTTGCGGGCGGCGAAGGTCCGCAGCGCCTCCTCGTGGAAGGAGGGGGCGACCACCACCTCCACGAAGAGATCGCTCATCGCCTCCGCGGTCGCCGCATCCACGACCGTATTGAACGCGATCACCGAGCCGAACGCCGATACCGGGTCGGTGGCGCGCGCCTTCCGGAAGGCCTCCACGGCCGACGCCCCGAGCGCAATGCCACAGGGTGTCGTGTGCTTGATGACGGCGCAGGCCGGCCGCTTGTCCCAGCAGGCCACGGCCGCCATGGCGGCGTCGAGATCGAGGAGGTTGTTGAAGGAGAGCTCCTTCCCCTGCCGCTGCGTGAGGTCGCGCATGCCCCGCGGCTCCTCCGATACATAGAGGGCGGCGCGCTGGCCGGGATTCTCCCCGTAGCGGAGCGGCTGCATCAGCTCCATGGCCACCCCGATCCGGTTCGGAAGGCCTTCGCCGCGCGGGGTCAGATAGCGTGCGATGGCGGAGTCGTAATCCGAGGTGTGGGCGAAGACCTTTGCCGCGAGCTCGCGCCGCGCCTCGATCGGCACCGGGCCGGCGCGCAGCAGCTCGAGGACATGCCCGTAGTCGGTAGGATCCACGACCGGAATGACGGCTTCGTGGTTCTTTGCGGCGGAGCGGAGCATCGACGGGCCGCCGATGTCGATGTTCTCGATGGCATCCTCGTAGCTCACGTCGCTCCGGGAGACCGTCGCCTGGAAGGGATAGAGATTCACCGCCACCAGGTCGATCGGCTCGATCCCGTGCGTGAGGAGCGCCGCCGAATGCTCGGGGTGTTCCCGGCGGGCGAGGAGTCCGCCATGAATGGCGGGGTGGAGCGTCTTCACCCGTCCGTCGAGGATCTCGGGGAATCCCGTCAGCTCGTCGACGCCGATCACGTTCACCCCCCCGCGGCGGAGCGCGGTGGCGGTGCCCCCCGTCGAGACGATGTCCCACCCCAGCTCGACGAGCCCCTGGGCGAATGCCACGATTCCCCGCTTGTCACTGACGGAAATCAACGCCCTCGGCATTCCAGTCCTTTCACATCGACTCCAGCGGTTGGGAAAGGGGGACCGGCCGCCCCGCCCGCGCGGCGGCGCGTACCACGGCGGGAAGGAGCCGGTGCTCCGCGGCCAGCACCCGCGCGGCCAGCGTCTCCGGCGTGTCGTCGGCCTCGACGGGGACCGGCAGTGCGGCGAGGACCGCCCCGCGGTCGTACTCCTCATCCACGAGGTGCACCGTCGCCGCCGACTCGGCGAGCCCCGACTCGAGCACGGCTGCGTGCGCGCGAAGGCCGTACATCCCCGGACCACCGAAGCCGGGCAGCGGGGCCGGATGGATGTTGACGATGCGTCCCTCCCAGCGCGCGATCACCGCTCGCGGGACGAGCTTCAGGTACCCCGCGAGGACGATCAGGTCGATGCGGTGCGCTTCCAGCGCCTCGATCCACTCCTCGGCGTTCGCCGGATCGCGGAGCACCACGGTGGGGACGTCGTGCGCACGGGCCCGCTCGAGGCCGCCGGCCGCGGATCGGTTGCTGATGACGAGCGCGATCGTCGCCTCGGAGCCGGGGGGAAACGCGGCGAGAAGTGCGCCGAGGTTGCTGCCACCACCCGAGATGCACACGGCGACCCGCATCGACATGGCGGAAAAAGCTAACGGGGGGATTCCGATTCGCCTAGCGTTCGCGGAATGCCTGAAGGGGAGCTGCGCCGGAGACCCCGTCCGGCAGCCGGAACGGATTGCGGAGGCGCGACTTAGGGGCCCGGTGCCTCCGTCGTCGCCGTGTGGTACGCTCGTTGCACGTTACGCGCGGGATCACACTCCCGTTCGTCACCGATCGAGGATTCTGCCATGCGTCAGTTCCGCGGCCTCTCCGCCCTGGGCACGAAGATCGCCCTTGCGGCGCTCGTGCTCGCCGGATGCGAAAGCCCCCAGCAGCTCGGCCCGACGAGCTCGGTGGCCGATTACATCCCGCGCGTCAGTACCGCGAACGGCGCGATCGCGGCCGTCCTCCGGACCGGCGAGGTGCCCGTGGCGGGCGCCGGCGCCGCGCCGACCGTCCCCGCCGCAGCCGCGGCGGTCAACGGCGGGAGCGCGCAGGTCGCGGTCGCAGCCGGCGCCGAGTTCACCACGGTGATCGTCGCCGTCCAGGGCGCAGCCGACTACTGGGAGCTGACTCTCCCGGCGGGTGTCGCCGCCAGCGACGTCGTACTCGGTGTTTCGCGGCAGGCGACGGCGGGGACCATCCGGGTCCAGTATGCGGTGGGTGACGGCACGACGGTTGGGAGCTATGCCAACCAGCTCCTCCAGGTCTACCGGGTCGGCAACGGCGACGTCCAGGTGAGCATCTCCTGGACCGGCGCGAGCGACGTGGACCTCCACGTGATCGACCCGAGCGGCGAGAAGGTCTACTTCGGCAACCTCACCTCGGCGAGCGGCGGCAGGCTGGACCTCGACTCCAACGCCGGCTGCCAGATCGACAACAAGAACAACGAGAACATCGTCTGGCCCGTGGGCGGCGCGCCGAGCGGCGAGTACCGCGTCGTCGTGGACTACTGGGACGACTGCGGCGTCGCGCGGAGCGACTACGTGGTGACCGTGCAGGTCACGGGGCAGGAGGCGCAGGTGTTCAGCGGAAGCTTCGTGGGGGAGGCCGCACTCAACCCGGACGTCGAGATCGTAACGTTCACCTACTGATCGTGGCTGGAGGAGAGCCCCCGTCGCGTCGCGGCGGGGGCTCTCTTGCGTCGTCAGCCCCCGTCGAATGCCGCTGCGAGCGCCTCGGCGACCACGGGGAACGGAGCGCGAATCGTCCTGGGATCGAGAAGCACCCGGCCCTCCGCCACACGGGGGACGATGGGCGGTGATCCGAGCCGGAGCCGCAACGCGAAGCCGTCGGGACCGAGGGGGCCCGGATCGAGCGCGACGAGCGTCGTGGAAAGCGCAGCGCCGGGGAATGCGCCCCCGCCTACGGCGGAGCTGCCCGGCACCGTCTCGGCGCGGAGGGGGGCGGGGACGAGCGCGGCAAGCTCCGCTGCGCGTCTCGCGAGCTCGCGAGGATCGGCGGTGAGCATCGCGAGGACCGGGATCTCGCGGAGGGCGATCGCCGGATCGGCGTAGAGCGCCAGGGTGGCGTCGAGCGCCGACAGCGTGAGCTTGTCCGCCCGGAGCGCCCGCGCCAGTGGATTGGCGCGGCAGCGCGCGACGTGCCCGGCCGCACCTGCGATCACGCCCGCCTGCGGACCTCCCAGCAGCTTGTCGCCGCTGAAGAGCACCAGCTCGGCTCCCGTCTCCATCGCCTCGCGAATCGTCGGCTCGCCGGAGAGACCGAACCGCGAGAGATCGACTGCGAGTCCCCCTCCCAGATCATAGATGACCGGGATGCCGGCGCGCGCGCCGAGATGCGCGATTTCGGCGACCGGCGGCGTCGCCACAAAACCGTGCTGCGTGAAATTCGAGCGATGGACCACGACGATGGCGCCGACGCCCGCCTCCGCCGCGGCCGCGTAGTCAGCGAGATGGGTTCGATTCGTGGTGCCGACCTCGTGGAGCCGCGCGCCACTTCGCTCGAGGATCTCCGGTATCCGGAAGGAGCCGCCGATCTCGATCAGCTCGCCGCGGGAGATGGCGACACGGCTGCCGGCCGCGAATGTGTTGAGCGCGAGGACGAGGGCGCCGGCCGCGTTGTTCACGGCGAAGCCATCCGCCGCGCCCGTCAGCTCGCGGAGTCGCGCCCTGCCGTGATCGGTTCGGCTCCCCCGCGTGCCCGCATGGAGATCGAACTCGAGCGCCGAGTAGCCCCCGGCGACCGCCAGGATCGCCTGGACCGCCGCGTCGGCGAGTGGCGCCCGGCCGAGGTTCGTGTGCAGCACGACACCGGTGGCGTTGATGACCGGCGCCAGCGACGGAACCGCTGCCGCTTCGAGCCGGGCGCGGACCTCCGCGGCCCAGTCCTCCGGCAACGCGGCGCGACCGCGCCGCGCCGCGGCGACCGCCCCTCGCACCGCCGCCACCACCAGCGTCCTTGGCGCGCGCTCGAGCAGCGCAGAGACCGAGGGCTGCTCCAGGATCTGGCCGACCGAGGGAAGCTCCCGCCGGCGGTCGCTCATTTTCTGGCCGGGGGAGGAACCGAATCGGCGGCGGGACGGGGCGGCACGGAGTCGGCCGGCTGCGCCCCGGGTTCCGTCCGCGCCGTGGGGACCTGGAGCACCCCACCGGCGTCGGCGGAGACGCCGTTGGCGTTCCGGAGTCCGCGCACCAGCACGAAGTAGCTGGCGCCCGGGGTGAGCGGCGCACCGAGTCGGAGGTTGAGCCGGTCGCTGAGCGTGGCGCGGGAGGGCCGGGCCGTATCCGGTTCGAGGGCGCCCGGGCGCCGTCGCGCCGACGTGTCGGCGGCCGGCCGCCGCACCGTGTCGGTCGGTGTCGCGACCGAGTCCGCGGGGGGCGCCGCGCCGCGCCGGAAGAGCGAATCGAACTGCTCCTCGCGGAGGAGCGCGACGACGGGGATCGGGGTCGAATCCGGCAGGAGGCGCACCGAGACGGTGCTGCTGTCGAACGACTGGCGGGGGTCGAGGTACTGCGAGGTGCGGAGCCGGACCGAGAGCGAATCGGTGACCGCCAGCTCGGCAATGCGCGGACCGGTCGTATCGTGCGGGAAGGTCCAGAGCTCGAGCAGGCTCGGCTCCGCCGTCCGTGCTGACACGCTGTCGAACGGCTCGCGTCCGGTGCGACGACGGTCACGGTCGGGGTCGAGCGATGCGGTGACGAGCCAGGTGCCGGCGGGAAGGGGCGCCAGGACGAACCGCCCCGCCGAGTCGGCCACGAAGCGATAGAGGAGACTGTCGGGGAGGAGCGACGCCTCGATGAGCGCGCCCGTGGCCGGCCGTCCCGTGGTCCAGTCCCAGACGCGCCCGCGGAGACTGTCCACCGGAACCGGCGCGCCGGTCGTGAACGTCACCACGACCGGTCGCCCCTCGGCGCGGTTGTTCCGCAGATCGGAAATGCCGGGGAGGAGCTCGACTCGATAGACGCGGTTCGGCTCCCAGCCCTCGCGCGGCCGGACGGTGATGCGCGTCCGGCGCCAGCGCACTTCCGGCACCCGCGTCGTGGGCGACAGCACCACGAGCCGCTCGAGGTCTCCGAACCCGGTCCCCTGGCTCGCCGTGCCGCCTTCGGAGACCACTTCATTGAAGGTGAATTCCACCTCGCCGTCGAAGTCCGGCAGCACCGCCATCGAGTCGGGCGAGGTGCTGACGAGCCGCGGCGGGGCCGAGTCGGGCGGCCCGCCCGGCGGCGGCTCGATCCGCGCACA
>DASTYH010000005.1:0-9964 GCA_035765075.1 Gemmatimonadales bacterium | reverse complement strand
TACTGCTGCTCCGGCCGGAGCCGCTGGGAGAACTTGGCCATCCCGATGTTGCTCGAGAGGGCCACCGCGGTCTCCAGATTCATCGGCTCGCGGGCGATGTGGACGTCGGTGATGCGATAGGGGCGCCCCACCGGCGGCTGGAAGAGCCAGTTCCCATTCTCGCCGCTCACCCGGTCGGTACTGTCCACCAGGCCATGGCGGAGGAGCGCGGCGGCGGTGAAGAGCTTGGCGGTGGAGCCGGGCTCGAACGTGCTCGTGAACGCCGTGGCCGTCGAGCGCTCCCCTTCCACGCGGGAGGCGACGGCCAGCAGCTCGCCGGTGGCGGGGTCGAGAAAGACGACGTCACCGCCCTTCGCGTCCATTTCGGCGATGGCGTTGTCGAGCGCCGCTTCCGCGATCTCCTGCAGCCGCGCATCGATCGTGAGCCAGACGTCGTTCCCCCGGACCGGACGCCGCGTCGGTCGGCCGGGCGAGTCGTAGCGCCGGCCCCATTTGTCCCGGAGCCGCACCGTTTCCCCCGGCACACCGGCCAGGAGGGAGTCGAGCGAGCGCTCGATGCCGGAGAGGCCGGAGGAGGAATCGGGATGGAGCGCACCGACCGTGGCGCGGGCGAGGTCCGTCCGCCCGACGCGCCGGAAGACCGGCGTCAGCGACACGCCCCGCAGGGTGCGGATCGGCTCGACCGCGAGGGCATCATACGGCCCCGCGAGGTAGACCGAGCGCCGCCCGGAGCCAATGGCGCGGGCGAGCCGATCCGGGGACTCCCCAATCGCCCTCCCGACCCGCCGGGCGAATGTCGAGGTGTCCCGCACCTGCTCCGGCGCGATGCTGATATGGTACCGCTCCTGGCTCACCACCAGCTCCACGCCGCTTCGGTCGAAGATCGTGCCCCGCCCTGCGGGAAGTTCCTCGCGCACGGTCCGGCCCTGCTCCGCCTCGGCGGCCCAGCGGTCCCCTTCGACGAGCTGGAGCCGGGCCGCCTTCCCGAGGATCGCAAGGCCGCCGAGGAAGAGGCAGAACTGGATGAACCCCACACGAGCCGCTGGCTTGGCCATCAGGGCGTCGCCTCGGCGGGAAGCGGGAAGAGCTCCATCTCGGGATCGGTGGGATCATGGAACCCCTGCGCCTCGACCTTCCGCCCGAGCACGGCGCGACTGGAGGCATGCTGGATCCGCCGGCGCAGCTCCGCCGCCTCGGCCGCGAGCGCATCCCGGCGGCGATTGATGGCGTCCAGCTCGGTCGCAATCCGGTACGCCCGCGTCTGCCGCCCCGTCACCACGGCGGCGACGGCGAGGAAGACGAGAAGCCAGAGGAGCACGAGGTGGCGACCCTTAAGCTGCATCGTGGATGCGGAAGATCCGGAGTCGCGCGCTGCGCGCGCGGGGATTGGTCTCGATCTCGGATGCGTCGGGGACAATGGCCTTGCGCGGCTCGGCGCGCCCGAAGGAGCGGCGGTCGCAGCTGCAGACCGGCTGGCGGGGCGGACAGACGCAGTCGCGCTCCCAGTCGCGGAAGAGATGCTTCACCAGCCGGTCTTCGCCTGAATGATAGCTGATCACCGCCAGCGCGCCCCCCGCCTGGAGCGCGTCGCGCATCCGCGGCAGCGCCTCGGCAAGGCCGGCCAGCTCGTCGTTCACCGCGATGCGGACCGCCTGGAAGATCCGCGCAAAGTCGGGAGGGCCGGCGCGCGGCCCCAGCACGGCGCGAATCGCGTTCACCAGGTCGTCGCTCACCGCAAGCGGCTCGCGCGCGCGACGCCGCACGATCTCCCGCGCCAGTTGCCGGGACCGGCGCTCGTCGCCGTACTCGTACAGGATCCGGGCGATTTCGGCCTCCGGCTCCGTATTGAGCAGATCGGCCGCCGTCGGTCCTGCCGCTCCCATGCGCATGTCGAGGGGGGCGCCGGGCCGGAAGGTGAAGCCCCGCTCGCCCTCGTCGATCTGACGCGACGACACACCCAGGTCGAGCAGGATGAAGTCGGGCAGGAAGGATGCGATGGCCGCGAGCGCCGCCGGCGCCGCATAGGGCGATTCGAGATACCGCATGCCCTCGTCACCCAGGCGCGCACGCGCGCGCCGAATCGCGCCCGGATCCCGGTCGATTCCCAGCACCTCGGCACCGGCGGCGCGTAGCGCGGCGGCGTGGCCGCCATCGCCGAGCGTTGCGTCGACGGCACGCTGCGCCCCGCGGGCTGCCGCAACCACCGGCTCCAGCAGGACCGGCACGTGAAAGGCGACGGATTCGTCCGACATCATGAGATGGCAGGGGGAGAAAGCGCAACACCCCGTCCGCTGAGGACGGGGTGTGGCGCTCGGCGCTGCGAGCGGGGCTGACGGGGCTCGAACCCGCGACCTCCGCAGTGACAGTGCGGCACTCTAACCAAACTGAGCTACAGCCCCAGCGACAGAGCGCGCAATGTAAGCGGCGCGCCCCGCCGTGGGAAGTCCCCGGGTCAGCGGCAGTAGGCCCGGACGAGCGCGTTGCCGCGGGGCATGTACTGGTTCACGAAACCGAGGTAGCGGGCCGACTCCTCCGGGCGCGAAGCCTGCGACGCTTCCAGCGCCGTCTTCGACTCGCCGAGCAGCGTCACCATCTGCCGGGCGAGCTCGCACGACTTGGTCCGCTCCGCCTCCGGATCGATCGCGCCGACCTGCTGCAGCGTCGCGATGCCGAAGAGATAGTTGGCCGTCGGCGCGAACTGCGCCGTGGGCGCCGCCTTGACGACCCGGCGGAGCATGTCGGCCGCCTTGGCCGGCTGCGTCGGCTCATTCTGCAGGAAGGGGAGCGCCCCATTCAGCAGGATGCCGGCCGCCTGCTGCTTGGCCTGGTCGTCTCCCTTGGCGATGGCCGTGTCCGCGATGGCGACCGCCTCGTCGGTCCGTCCCGCCGTGATCAGCGCCTGTATGACCGCGAGCAGCGGGGTGACATTGGTGCTGTCGATGGCGAAGAGCCGGCGCGCCACGACGATCGTGCTGTCGGTCTGCCCGGTGTACGAATACGCCTTGGCCACGTTCTGCAGCACCGCGAGGTTCTGCGGGTACCGCGCCGCGCCGATCCGCGCCCACTTGACGAAGGTCGCGGTGTCCGCCGCGGTCACCGGCGGCGCCGAGTCGGCGAGCCGCTGCTCGGCCGCGGCGGCGATCTTCACGAAGAACATCGTGTCCGCGCGAGCCGAATCGATGGTGTACGCCTGCTCGAGCGACTGCACCGCGCAGCGGAAGTCACTCGCGAAGAGGCAGGCATTGCTCTTGAGGTCGTACAGGTCCCAGTTCGAGGGGTCCTGGGCCAGGCCCTCGTCCGCCACCTGGATCGCTGCCTGCGCCCGCCCGGACTGCAGGAAGTAGCGGAAGGCACGCTGGCGCAGTTCCTGATCGGTCGGCGCCGCGCGGAGCATCTGTTGCAACGCAGCCACCGTCTTGGCCGTGTCGCCTGCCGCTTCGTAGGCGGCGGCAAGCTCGCCGAGGGCCAGGAGACTCAGGGAGTCACCGGCCACGGCCTGCTCGAGGTGCTGGATCTTCTGCGGCCCCTGCGCCATCTGCGCCAGACAGTAGTGGGCGAGACCGTTGGACGGGAGGTCCTTGAGCGCGTCCTGCGCCTTCTTCGCGGCGTCCTGCGGCTTGTTCACCCGGAGGTTCATGCACTCGCGCGCATCGGCCAGCGACTCGAGCGCCGGCTCGAGCGCGTCGACCGCCGCAACGCCCATCTGCTGCGGCGTCTTCCCGTCCTGGAGGACGCGGACCGTGTTCCCCGCGCCATCGTTGGTGCCGGAGAGGCGCGCCACCATGGACCACTGGCCGGCGCCCGACCGCGCCATCTGCGAGGTCACGAGCACCCGGCCGTTGATCTGCTGGGCCAGCGTCTGGGCCAGGAGCCGGTTGAGGATCTGATCCCGATCGTAGCCGTACTGTTCGAGCGCCGCGTTCATCATCGAGTCGGTGATGACCACGTAGGTCCCGCGCGGAACGACCCGGGACATGCGCTCCCGCATCGCCCGGCCGACTTCGACGGCTGTCGCCGAGTCGTTGGAGGCAAAGACGAAGGGATTGGCGACCATGATGCGGGTTGCCGCCGCACTGGGCCGCTGACTGACGGTCGCACCCCGCGGGATACCCTGCGCCGACATCGGTGCGGCAACACCGGCGCCCAGGACCGAGAGGAACAGAACTCGCCGAAAGAACATCTCCACGACCTCCGAGTCAGTAATGGGTCCCAGGGGACCTGCGACGAATGCACGCCACGATGGGCGAAGAGGGATTCGAACCCCCGACATCCTGCGTGTAAGGCAGGCGCTCTGAACCAGCTGAGCTATTCGCCCCCGCCAGCCGCCGGATTTCCGCATCCAGAATGGAGGGGATGCATGCTCCGTGCCGTGCCGCGGATCACGCTATATGGCTATCCCGAGCGGAAATAGGACGCAGTAGCCGAGGACCAGGAGCACCGCGGCGGCGCTCGGGTGGCCAGCGGCGAGGACGGCATAGCCGGCCACAAGCGTGGCGACGGCGGCAGCGAGCAGGATGATGTTCCGCCGCTCGAGGAACCGCCGGCGCGGGGTTTCTGCGGGTCGGGTAGCTGACATAAGCCGATGACACTACTCACCTTCTCGGGTCCGGTCAAGCTCGGTCACCTCGATTTCCTCCGGCACGACCCAGCCCTCGTCGAGCGCCTGCCGCCGCGGCCGGTCGGCCCGTCGCCTGAGCCACCCGGCCCCGAGCACCGCCAGCGCGACCACCGACCAGAGGCCCCCCGCCGCCAGCCAGGTCAGGATCCCGTAGCGTTTCCGGACGCTCTCCCGCCAGGCGGAGGCAAACTGCCCGCGGTTGAGCCCCGTGGTGCGGAGGACGGCATCGTCGAACGAGACGCCATCGGCGAGGAGGGCGAGCAGCGGCTCGATCGTCCCGGAGGGATTGCGGCGCGCGAGCTCGAGCACCGCGGCCATGGCGAGGGCGTACGACGACTCCGCTGCCGGCGCTCTCCCGCGCAGGGCGGCATCGAGCTCCTCCAGCTCGGGCATGGCGCCGCGCACCACCGCCAGGTTGAGGGCCAGGGCATCCATCCGGTCCCATTCCCCGGCGGCGAATGCTGCGTACCCCTCGTCGAACCAGCGCGGCGTCCACGTCCTGATGGCGCGTCGGAGCGCCAGATGTGCCAGCTCGTGCCGCAGCGTCTGGAGCGGATCGGGCGTGTCGGCCCGGATCATGATGGTCCGGCTTCCGGGCAGCGCGATCCCGGCGCCCCAGGAAGGCGCCCGCCCCCCGCTCAGCTCGCGCATGCGGGCCTGATCGGGCACGACGATGAGTCGCAGCGGGCCGGGATCACGGAGACCGAGCCCCGGCCACTCGGCAGGACGATCGGCCTGTTCGGCGAGCGTGAGGGCGAGCGGCATTTGCTCCGGCCAGGCCACCACGGTGACGTGACCGACGTGGACCGCCCGCGGCTGCTGGACGGCCAGGAGGAGAAGCAGACCTACGAGAGCAGCTTGCGCGGGATGGTTCCTTTCGATTCCACGATGTCGAGCATCTCCCGGCAGCGCTTCCCCCAGGGATTGAAGCGGTTGGCCTTGTGCCCCTGGGTCCACGCCTCGACCGCCTGCTCGCGCTCACCCCCGAACCAGAGGGCGCGGCCGAGCTCGAACCATGCCTCGATCAGGTTCGGGCCGAGCTGGAGCGTCTTCCGGAAGAAGGTCTGGGCGTCCTCGTACATTTCGCGTTCGAAGTAGACGAGCCCCAGATAATAATGAGCATAGAGCGTCGCCTTCCGGTCGTTGTCGAGGCGGATCGCCTTGGACAGGTGCTCGATGGCCTCGCCGAAGATGCCCTTCCGGAGACAGATGTAGCCCACGTTGATACGCGCGAGCGCGTTGGCGGGCTCGTTCATGAGCACCTTCGAAAAGGTGGCGAGCGCCTCGTCGTGCTGCTCGCTCAGCATCTGGGCCCAGCCGAGGAGGGACTGGGCCTCCACCGCGCCGGGGGAGAGGGCGATCGCCCGGGTGAGCGCCTGGATCGCTCCCGGATAATCCCCGAGCGAAATCAGACTCCACCCCTTTTCGATGAAGGTGGACGCGCCGATGTGGTCCTCGCGCACCGCGGGGCGGGAGCCGGTGAACTCCGGCGGCCGCGCCGGCGCGGCCGCCGCGACCGCCTGCTTGTACCGGTCCACCAGCCCGCGGATCTCCTCCTTGATCTGCCCCAGCTCGGACAGCGTGGCATCCACACTCTTGAAGAGATCGATGATCTCGCGCTTGACCCGCTCGCGCTCGGCGGGCGACGTCGCCGCCTCGAGGCGCCGCTCGATCTCGCTGAAACGCGTGCGGAACGACGCCGCAGCCGTGTCGCGAGGCACCGCTTCGGCCATCAGAGCGTCTCCTGGAGCGCGAGGCGCTCGGTGGCGCTCAGGAGCCGCCGCGCGTTGAGCAGCACCACCGTCCGCTCCCCTTCCGTCACGATGCCGGAGATGTACGCCGCCGCGAGGCCCCGCACCATGGGCGGCGGCGGATGGATCGAGCCGGCGTCCACGCGGAGCACCTCCCGCACGACATCCACCACGATCCCGATCCGCTCGCCGTCGAGTCCGAGCACCATGAGCCGGGTCTCGTCACGGATCTCCGCAGGAACCTCGAGCCGCTTCCGGAGGTCCACCACCGGCACGGCTCCCCCCTCGAACCGGATGACGCCCTCGAGGAAATCGGGCGCCTGCGGCAGCTCCGCCGGCTTCTCATACCGCAGGATCCGCTCGACCTGCAGGATGTCGAAGGCGAATTCCTGCGGGCCGACGGCAAAGGTTACGATCTGAACGTCATCACCGGTAATCATGTCGCCCTTCCTGTGTCAGCCAGGCGCTCGGCGAGCGCCTCGAGATCGAGCAGCGGCACCAGCGCATCCCCATCCCGCAGGACGGCACGCGCCCAGCTCAGCGTCGAATCCGGAGGAAGCGGCATCGGCTCGCCTCGGAGCAGCGTTTCGGCTCCCTCGACGGCCAGGCAGAGCCGCGCCCCGCCCACCTCGACGAGCACGAACACCTCCGCGGGACCTTCGCCGGCCACCCCGAGCAGCGCGCTCAGGTTCATTACCGGCAGAGTCGCCCCCCGCACCGCGGCCACGCCGGCGAGCGCCGGCTCCGCGGCGGGCACCCGGAGCACCCCCGTCGAGTCCATGACGGCCTCCAGCTGCGTCACCGGAAGCCCCACCCGGCGCCCCCCCGCGGCCACCAGCAGGAACGCCTCGCTCATCCCGGCGTGGCCGCAAGTCGCTCGAGCACCACCCCGATGGCCCGGGGCATCTCCCCGACAGCCAGGACGTGGTCGGCGCCGCCGGCAGCCCGCGCTGCATTGGGCATGCCGTAGACCGTCGAGCTCCCGCGATCCTGTGCGAAACCGGTGCCGCCGGCATCGTGGATCGCCTTCAGGCCGTCCGCTCCATCCCGGCCGAGCCCGGTGAGGACCACCCCGATCCCCCGCGCGCCGAAGACGCGCGCCACCGAATGGAAAAGCGGATCCGCGGCAGGACGGACGCCCCAGACCGGCGCCGTCCTGGTGAGCTCGATGGCGGGGCCGCCCTCCCTGAGCGACACGAGCATGTGGAAGTCTCCCGGGGCCACGTAGACGGTGTCCTCCAGCAGGGGCGCGGCATCCTCCGCCTCCACCACTGCCATGGGGCTCAATGCGGCGAGTCGTTCGGCAAGGCTTCGCGTAAAGCGGGGCGGCATGTGCTGCGCAATGCAGACGGCCGCGCCCCGGCCGGGCGTGAGGCGCGGCACTACCTCGGCCAGCGCACGCGGGCCGCCGGTCGACGCCGCGATCGCCACGCAGTAGCGGGCCCGGCCCGGCAGCGCGAAGCCCGCCTCGAGCCGCGGGGCCCCCGGCGCGGGGCGTGCCAGGACCGGAAGGCGATGGATGTCCGCCTGGCGCGCGGCCCGCAGCGCCGCCAGCACGCGCTCGGCGAGTCGGCGGCGCGCGCCCGGACCTCGATCCTCCTCCTTCGCGACGAGGTCCACCGCGCCCAGCTCGAGCGCCCGGATCGCCGCCGCCGTCCCCGGCCCGGCATACGCACTCACGACCACCACCGGCCTGGGCGCTTCCGACATGATGTAGCCGATGGCGCCAAGCCCGTCGAGTTCCGGCATCTCCAGGTCCATGAGGACCAGATCCGGCTTCAGCGAGTGCACCTTCTCGAGGGCATCGAGGCCGTTGCGCGCGATTCCCGCGAGACGGAACTCGCCCGATTCCTCGATCGCATCGGCGAGGAGGCGCCGGAAGAAGGCGCTGTCGTCCGCCACGAGGACCGCGGGCGACTCAGAGCGCGAGGCTGCCATGCAGCACCGAGGTGACGTCGATCCGCCCGTCCGCCACGTGGAGCCGCACCGTGCGGCCGAAGTTGCCGCCCACCGCCTCGCCCACGATCGGAAGACGGGCGGCCGAAAGCGCCTGCCGGGCGGCGACGATGTTCCGCTCGCCCATCTGGATCGTTCCCGGCGCGGCCAGCGAGGCGAACATGCTCGCCCCGCCGGCGAGCCGGGCGGTGGTCCTGGCGGGGGAGGCCCCCGCCGCGGTCATCTCCGCGAGCAGTGCGGGCACCGCCGTCTGCGGAAACCGCGCGGGGTTGCCGGTGCCTCGCGCGAGCATCGGCGAGGGGAGGAGCACATGTGCCATTCCGCCGACCCGCGCCACGGCATCGTACAGGACGATGGCCACGCAGCTGCCGAGTCCGATGGTGACGATGACGTCGCCCGCCCCGCCGACCCTGAGGTCGGCCACACGCACGATGATCTCGGTCACGGCGCCATCCGGTAGATCCGCTCGCGCGTATCAACCAGGGTGAGCTGATCCCGGGCGGGACCGAGGAGCGTCTCGACCTTTCCGAGGACCAGGAAGCCGCCGGGGCGGAGCGCGTGGGCAAATCCGGCAAAGAGGCGCTCCTGCATCGGACGGTCGAAGTAGATCACCACGTTCCGGCAGAGGATCAGGTCGCACGACCGCTGCGGCATGACGTCACGGCTCAGGTCGAAGGGACGGGCGAGGACGCGCTTCCGGAGCGGGGGGACGATCTCGATCCCCGCCGCCGTCTCGCGCGTGTAACGCTCGACCAGCGGGAGCGGCGTCTCCTGGAATGCCTCCCGCCGGTACGTTGCCGCCTGGGCGAGCGCGAGCGACTCGCGGTCGATGTCGGTGGCGTCCACCCGCAGGCGCTCGAGCCACTCCGGCCTCCCGCGCTCCCGGCAGAGCTCCGCCACGGCCATGGCCATCGTGTACGGCTCCTCGCCGGACGAGCATCCCGCGCTCCAGACGTCGAGCCATCCCTCCCGTTCGAGCCAGAGCTGGGGAAGGAACCGCTCGCGCAGCCGGTCCCAGGTCTCGGGGTTCCGGTAGAAGCGCGTCACGTTGATCGTAATGGCGTCCTTGAGGCGCTCGTACTCCGCCGGTGTCGACTCGAGCACCCGGGCATACTCGTGGAACGTGTGCACGCCGCATGCGCGCATCCGCACGGCGATCCGGCGCCGGAGGCACTTCTCCTTGTAGATCTCCACGGGAAAGCCCCCCGCGTCGGCAATCTGGCGCGTGAGCTTCTCGAAGCCGGGATCGTCGGCGGAGATCAAGATGCGGTATCCAGCAGCTCGAGATTGGCCCGCGCGAGCTGATGCGACGGGTTGAGCTCGGTGGCCCGGGTCCAGCCTTCGCGCGCCCGGGCGTGATCGCGCCGCTTGAAGGCGATGTTGCCGAGCTTGAAGAAGAGATCGTCGCCCAGCGCGGGGTCGAGCTTGGCCGCGCGATCGTACGCCTCGAACGCCTCGTCGTAGCGGCCGGCGCGATACAGGAGATCGGCGAGGTTCTTGGACACCTGGGGGAGCGTCGGGTCTTCGGTGAACGCGGCCTGGAGCTGCTCCTCCGCCGCAGCGGGATCGCCCGCGCTCTCCAGGAGCACCCCCAGATTGTTGCGCAGCACCGGGCTCGACGGGTGGGCATCGACCCCTT
>DASTYH010000004.1:0-6383 GCA_035765075.1 Gemmatimonadales bacterium | reverse complement strand
CTTCGGCAGGATCGGCCGGTCGGGCGGCACGGAGGCCGTGAACCCGGCGAGTGCCTCCCAGCTCGCGAAGCCCTGCCCCCGCGCCACGAGGTACCGCGCCTGGGCGAGCGTGATGAAGTCCGCGTCGGGGTCGGCCACTTCCTCGGGGCCGCCGAGGTCGAGGCGGATGTAGCGGCGCATCCCGTCCCACGCACGCATGTGGCCGAAATAGTCCCACACGACGCGCATCGCGGCCCGGTCGGGGGTCCGGTATGCGGTGACGAGCGCCTCGGCCACCGCCTCGTAGCGGGTGAGCGTCACGTTCTCCACCCGTTGCCGGAGTGCGGTCCAGCCGGGGAAGCCGTATTCCCGGGCGAGGGCGTGCTGGACCTGGCGGAGGGTCGGGATGGCGGGACCGGCGGAAGCGGCGGTATCGGCGGGAAGGGCCGCCTGGAAACGGGCGTGGGCCTGGGCGTCGCCGGCCCGGAGCAACCGGAACCAGCGCTTCGCTTCCTGCTTCAGGGTGTCGAGCGTGGTGGCGGGCGAGATCTGCCTGGACATGGGACCCCCTTCCATGACGCCTGAGGTCCGCTGATCGGCAGGCTGGAAGAAGGTTCGCTGGCGAGCGTCGAACCGGTCAGGTGGGAGCAGGCTCCCTTGCCGCGGACAGGAGGCGCCCCGACGGCGCGCTGGAAGAAAGTGTGAGGGCCCGAGATGGGCGTGTCAACCGCGCGGCCCTCCCGTGCTGGCGGGCTCCGGTGCGGCGCGCCACCTTTCTGCCATGCGCGGTGGACATCCCTTCCCATCATGAGGGCTGCCGGTTACGTCATCGAGCGCGAGCTCGGCCGTGGCGGCATGGCGGCCGTGTACCTGGCGCACGACCCGCGGCACGATCGGCGCGTCGCGGTCAAGGTGCTCCATCCCGAGCTCGCGGCGCTGCTCGGCACCGAGCGCTTCCTGCGCGAGATCCGCGTCGTCGCGACCCTGCAGCATCCGCACATCGTCGGGCTGATCGATTCGGGCGTCTTCGGCGAGGATGGGGGCGAGCTGGCGGGACGCCCCTATTACGTGATGCCGTACCTGGAGGGCGCCTCGCTTCGCCAGCGGCTCGAGCGCGAGGGGCCGCTCCCGGTCGCCGAGGCGGTGCGCATCGCGAGCGAGGTGGCCGGCGCGCTCGACTACGCGCACCGCCACAACATCGTGCACCGCGACATCAAGCCCGAGAACATCCTCCTCCAGGATGGCGCCGCGCTCGTCGCCGACTTCGGGATCGCGCTCGCCGTCCAGCAGGCCGGCGGGGAGCGGCTCACCCAGACAGGCCTGTCGCTCGGCACTCCCGCCTACATGAGCCCCGAGCAGTCGCTGGGCGAGCGCACGGTCGGCACGCGAAGCGACATCTACGCGCTCGGCGCCGTGACGTACGAGATGCTGACCGGCGAGCCCCCCTTCACCGGCCCCAGCGCCCAGGCGATCGTCGCCCGGCTCCTCTCCGAGTCGCCGCGCCCGGTGCGGGCGACTCGGCCGGGGGTGTCGCCATCGGTCGAAGCGGCGGTCCTGCGTGCGCTCGAGAAGCTGCCCGCGGACCGGTTCGCGACACCGTCCGAGTTCGCGGCCGCGCTCGCGAGTCCGACCCTCCCTCCCGATCCGCGCGCGGCCGCCGCCCGGCTCGCCCGCACCAGGCGGACCGTCCTGCCCTGGGCTGCGATGGCCCTCGGGGCTATGGCGCTCCTGGCCCTTGCGCTGCGACCGCGGCCGCCGGCCGATCCGCCGCCGGTCTACCGCTTCCTCGTGGCGCTTCCCCTGAATGCGGAGTGGGCGGGGGACATCCTGTCGGTCATGGCGCTCTCGGCCGACGGGAGCCGCCTCGTGTACAACGGGCGCGACACCACCGGGGTGCGCCAGCTCTACCTTCGGCGCATGGACCGTCTCGAGGCGGAACCGGTCCCGGGGAGCGAGAATGCCGCTGCACCCTTCTTCTCGGAGGACGGGCGGTGGCTCGCCTTCCGGATCCGGACCGCGTTCGTCCGGGCGCCGGTCGAGGGCGGACTCCCGGAGCCGATCTGCGACCGCGGGAGTCTGGCGCGGGCGGTGTGGCTCGGCAACGACGCGATCGTGCTCGGCGACACTGCCGGGCTGGTGCGCTGCGGCGTCACCGGTGAGGTGTCCACCCTCCTTCCGGCCGAGCCGGGCGCTGCGTTCCAGTTCCCGCACGTGCTGCCCGACGGACGGGCGATCATTGTTGCGGTCGCGCGCGACGGAGGGACGCGGCTTGCCGCGCTCGACCTCCGGACGAACACCCTGAAGGAGCTGGAGCTGGCCGGCAGCGATCCGCGATATGTCGAAACGGGTCACCTGGTCTACCTGGCGCCGGACCGGCGCGTGCGCGCCGTCCCGTTCGACGCGCGGAAACTCGAGGTGACCGGTGAGCCGTTCGTGGTGGATGCGACGCTGCCGGCAACCTATGGAAGCGCGATGATGGCGCTCTCGCGCACCGGCACCATCGTATCGGCCCGGACGCAGATCGAGCGGGTGCTGGAGCTCGTGGACCGGAACGGCCGCGCGGAGCGGCTGCATGCGCGCACCGGGGACTTCGGGGATCCCAGTCTCGCGCCGGACGGCCGGCGCCTCGCGGTCCGCTTCGGCCGGGACATCTGGATCCTCGATCGCGCGCAGGGCTCGTTCTCGCGGCTCTCATTCGACAGCACGGTGATCCGCCCCGCCTGGTCGCCGGATGGGAGAAATGTGGCGTACATACGCGAGGTCGGCGTCAACATGGAGCTGCGGCTCGTGCGCAGCGATGGAAGCGGGAGCGTGCGCTCACTGCCGTCGCCTCCACTCCCCCCGTGGGAGGTCCGCTTCACGCCGGACGGCGGCAGTCTCCTGGTTCGCACCGCCGGCGGCGCTGGAAGCCGAGACATCTTTCTGGTGCCGCTCGACTCCACCGCAGAGGTGACCGATCTGCTCCGGTCGACAGCGGACGAGATGGCGCCGGTCGTCTCACCCGACGGCCGGTGGATGGCGTACGTATCGAACGAATCAGGGCGCGCGGAGGTGCACGTGCGGGCCTTTCCCGGGATGGAGGGACGAACGCAGGTCTCGCTCGAGGGCGGAACCGAGCCGCTCTGGTCGCGGGATGGCCGCGAGCTCTTCTATCGCAGCGGCGCCGCCCTCTACGCCGCAGAAGTGCGGACATCCCCGACGTTCGACATCGTGCGGCGCACCCGGCTGTTCGCGGATCCCGGCTATGTCGGCGATATCTCGCATCTGCACTACGACGTCGCCCCCGACGGGCGGTTCGTCATGGTACGCGAGCTTTCCGGCACCACGCACCTGAGTGTCACCCTCAACCTGTTCCAGAATCTCCCGGGAACTCGATGACGATGCCTGACCATTCACCCGCCACACCCGCGCTCGCCGCCGCCCAGCTCGAAGCGCGCCCCGGTCGTCTCGCCGAGTCGATCGAGGCGCATCTCCTCTTCGCCACGCTCGCCGCCGATGCCGGCGCCCGCCTGGTGATCTTCCCCGAGCTTTCGCTCACCAGCTACGATACGACGCTCACCCTGCGGGATGCGATCGATCCCGACCATCCCGCGCTCCGGCCCCTCGGCGAGCTGGCGCGGCGTCGCGGGATCGTCGTCGTGGCCGGCGCGCCGCTCGCGTCCGAGCGGCGGCTCCTGATCGGGAGCGTGATCTTCCGGCCGGATGCGCCGGTCACGACCTACACCAAGCGCTACATCCACCACAGCGAGACCCCACCCTTCGCCGCGGGGGAGGGGGGCGCCCTTCTTCCCGTGGGCGGCACGCGCGTCGGCCTCGCCATCTGCGCGGAGGTCAACCATCCGGCGCACGTGGTGGATACGGTGGCGAGCGGCGCCGAAGTCTATGCCGCGAGCTGCTTCCTCTCGCCAGGGGGATACGACCGGGACTTTCGCCGGCTCACGACGTATGCGGGGACGCACCGGATGCCGGTGCTGATGTCCAACTTCGCCGATTCGGCGGCGCTCGAGTCGGCGGGGGGTACCGCGGCGTGGGACGACACCGGGCGCCTGCTGGCGGCGGCGCCCCGGACGGGAGAGTGCGTCGTCGTCGCATTGCGCGAAGACGACGGATGGGTGGGGCGGATCATCGAGCGGTGAGCTGGCGCCCCGCCCCGTTCGGCGGCATTCTCTCTCCGATGCCGACTCCCCCGACCGGCCGCCTCCGCTCCATCGATCTCCTCCGCGGCGCCGTCATGGTCCTCATGGCCATCGACCACGTCCGCGTCTACTCCGGCCTCCCCGCCGGGGGACCGACGCCGGGGATCTTCTTCACCCGCTGGGTGACCCACTTCTGCGCGCCCGCCTTCTTCTTCCTCGCGGGCACGAGCGCCTTCCTGTATGCGCGGAAGCATGCGGGAGTCGCACGGTTCCTCGTGACCCGGGGCCTCTGGCTCGTGGTGCTCGAGCTCACGATCCTCCGCGTGGCGTGGACCTTCAACGCCGACTTCGCCGGCTACAACATGGCCGGCGTCATCTGGTCGCTCGGCTGGTGCATGGTGATCCTGGCGCTCCTCACGAGGCTCCCCCTCGCGGCGATCGGCGCGTTCGGGCTCGCGCTGATCGGGGGACACAACCTGCTCGACGGCTACATGTGGGAGCTGGTGGGCGCGCTCGACGGCGGCGCGCGGAGCGACCTCTGGCGGATCGGCTACATCGGCTTCTTCGGCGGCCCCGTCGTCTTCGGCGCCGACGGACCGCCGCTCATCGTCCTCTACTCGATCGTGCCGTGGGTCGGGGTGATGGCGGCGGGATACGCGTTCGGCGGGATCATGACGCTGGAGCCTGCCCGGCGGAACCGGCTCTGCCTCTTCATCGGGCTCGGCGCCGTGGCGGCGTTCCTCCTGCTCCGGGGATTCGACCTCTACGGCGACCCGCGCCCCTGGCGGGCACAGGTCGAAGCACAACCCGACGGCTCACCCGCCATGCCGGCGCTGCTCGCCTTCCTCAACACGAGCAAGTACCCGGCCTCGCTCCAGTTCCTGCTCATGGCGCTCGGCCCCGTGATCGCGCTGATCGCGGTACTCGAGCGCGGGGCGGGACGCGCAGCCGGCATGATCGCCGAGAGCGCTCTCCCGCGCGCCGTCAGCGTCTTCGGCCGGGTGCCGTTCTTCTACTATGTCCTCCACATTCCCCTGATCCACGTCCTGGCCCTCGGCGTCTCGAAGCTTCGCCTCGGCCACGTGAGTCCGTGGCTCTTCGAGAACCACCCCATGGGCGTGGGCCCGGCGCCGGACGGCTATGCGTGGAGCCTCCCGCTCCTCTACCTCGTATTCCTGATCGCGATCGCGATCCTGTACGTCCCCTGCCGCTGGTTCGCGGAGGTGAAGGCCCGGCGCAGCGAGTCCTGGCTCCGGTATCTCTGATTCGATGCCGTCGCGCTACTTCGATGCGCCGGTGGTGCGGGCGCGGAGGTCCGCCAGGAACGTCTCGATCGTGGCGTCGTGCCCGAAGATGTACTTCGACACGAACCGGAAGATCGGGTTGTAGACCTCGCCGTCCTCGGTAATCCGGAGGCGGGTCCCGCCCGCAGCATCCTCCAGCTCGAGTGTCCAGCGCCCGCCGAAGGGCAGCGCGGGATCGGCGATGCGGGTGACGATCCGCCGGCCGGGGAGCGCCTCGAGGCGCTCGTAGAGGATCTCGCCGTCACCCGTCACCTCGAGCCAGCGCTCCTTCCCCTCCAGCGGCTCGCGCCGCACCACCCGGGTCATCCCCGAACGCCATGCCGGGTAGCGCTCGACGTCGGTGAGGATGGTGTAGAGCGAATCCCTCGGCACCGCGTACTCCGATTCCCCCACCGCGCGGTGATTCACCGGGAGCATCGCTCCGATCGCCGCCACTACGCCCACCAGCGCCAGCAAACCGCCACCGGCGATCAGGATGATCGGGATCCACTTGACGCGCATGGATGGTATCCGGGTTCGGGGGATGTCGTGATCGGCGGAATCTCAGTGCCCGCGGATGCCCGCCGCGCGCGCCTCGTCCATCGTGCGCTCGTGATCGGATTTCGTGACCGCTCGGCGGATCACGGCGGCGTGCCGCTTCCGGTCCCACGTCCCGAGCTGGCGCACGGCGATGGCGCGCACCATCTCCTCCGGCGGCATCGCGTGGGGGAGGCCGGCGCGGGGATCGAGCCGGAAGCGGCCCTCGAATTCCGCCGCGCGCCGGAGCACCCGCTCGTGCGCGGGGGTCCGCCGGCTCGAGACCTCCTGCACGATCGCGAGCACGTGGTGCCAGTTGTACGCCCCCGCCGGATGCGTCCCGTCGAGCAGACGGTGCAGATGCTCGTGCGCTTCCCTCGGCCTTGCGTTCGCCACGATCAGGTCGTCCAGTAGAAGGTGATGTCACGGTCGCGCGCCGGGATGAGCG
>DASTYH010000003.1:0-7787 GCA_035765075.1 Gemmatimonadales bacterium | reverse complement strand
CCACGTCCGCCGAATTCGAGTCGGCCACGATCTCCGCATCGAACTCGCGGTAGAGGAAGACATCCTTCCACCCCTCGATGGCGGCCTGGGTATGTGCGGGGAAGTCGTAGATGTCCTCGACCCAGACCCGCACCGGCAGCGACTCCCTCGGCCAGTGGAAGCTCGCGGTGTCGGGCGTGTCGATGATCCGCCACTCGTAGATGTCCGCGCGCGTCGGCGCGCCTATCTCGCCGCAGGCGAGGACGAGGGCGGTGAGCGGCGCCAGCGCGAGGAGCGCGCGGGCGGAGCGTGAGCTGAGCGGGTTCATGGGGCGCTCCGGGCCAGGCCGATCGTAAGCGAGCCGCGCTGGACGCTCTGCGCCTGGGTGAAGCCGCGGTCGCGAAGCTCTTCGGTGTTGAAGCGGTGGAAGTCGTAGCGGGCGGAGATCATGAGGTCCCAGCGGGCAAAGGCGGGGCGCCGGAAATCGAGGCCGCCGCCCACGATGTAGCGCAATGGCCCGCCCTGGGCGAATGCGCCCTCCTCTTCGGAGGGGAGGTACTTGATGAGGCCCACGCCCGCCCGCCACCGGACGAGCCGCGTGATCGGTCCCTCGAGATTGACGAGCGCCGAGAGGGTCGTGAGCCGCCCGAGATCGGCCTCGTCGCTTCCGCTTTCGGCGGCGGCCGTGAGCGAGCCGCTCGTCAGCTGCCCCTCCACCCCGACCCGCGCTCCGGGTCCGATCGGGATCGAGACACCCGCCGCCAGCGCGGGGCCGAGACCGACCTTCGTCTCGTACGGCTCGAAGAGCACGTCGCGCACGAGCGGGGTCGAGCCGGCAAGGCCTGCCCGCCCGTAGTAGTCGAGCTGCGCCTGGGCAGCCGGAGCGGCCACGGCGACGAGAACCAGCACCAGCAATGGTGTCTTCATTGGAGGAAAATGGGTGTCGGGGTGGGGGGCGGTCAACGCGTGCGCGCTGCCCGCGGTGGACGGGCGTATCGCCGGAGCCTGGTGAGCATTCGCCGATCGTTCGTGATCATGTCGTCGCCCTTCGGCGTCTCGAGGATCTTCGGGATGGCCTGGAACCGCGGGTCCCGCATGATGCGCCGGAACGGCTCGGGGCCGAGGGTTCCCTCGCCGATGAGCTCGTGACGGTCTCGCCGCGCTCCGAACGGAGTCTTCGAGTCGTTGAGGTGCAGGCAGCCGAGGTGCTCGAGGCCGATCACGCGGTCCCATTCCGCCCACACCGCGTCGAAGTCGTTCCGGAGGTCGTAGCCCGCCGCGTAGAGGTGGCAGGTGTCGGCGCAGAAGCCCACCCGGTGCCGGAGGTGGGCCGGGATCCGGTCCCGGAGGCCGGCCAGTTCCTCGAACCGGCTGCCCAGCGCGCTTCCCGTGCCGGCGGTCGTCTCGAGGAGGATTCGGACGTCGGGCACGGTGCCGAGACAGTGGGCATAGGCCGCGGCGTTCCGGTCCAGCCCGGGCGCCGGGTCATCAATGTAGTTGCCAGGATGCGACACTACCGCCGAGATTCCGAGGTAGCGGCACCGTTCCAGCTCGGCGATGAACGACGCGACGGATCGCGCGCGGAGGGCGTCGTCGGGGGAGGCGAGGTTGATGAGGTATGAGTCATGCACCACTATGTTTCGGATGCCGCTGGCCGCCCAGCCAGTCCGGAAGGCATCCCGCGCCTCGGGCGGGACCGCGGGATCGCGCCACTGATTGGGTGTTTTCGTGAAGATCTGGAGCGCGGTGGCGCCAATGGCCACGCCCCGCGCCGGGGCCGACTGGACCCCGCCCGGGGTGGAGACATGCGCACCGAGCTGCTCATCGAGGATGGAGACCATCTCCTGCCACTGTTCGGGTGACTGACACGCCGGCTACCGAGCCCCGGCTCCGCGTCCTTCTGCTCGGCGATGCCGCCGCGCGACCGGAGGGGCTCGAGCGCGCCCTGGCGCGAGCGGGCGCGCGGGTCTTCGAGTCCGACGACCCGAGGGCGGAGCCCCCGGCGGACGCGATGCCGGACGTCGTCCTGATCTCGGTGGCGGCCGCCGATGGCGCGCTCGCCGACATTCTCGAAGCGTCCGCCTACGCCTTCGGGCCGGCGATGCCGCGGGTCGTGGCGCTCGCGGGAACCGAGCGTGAGGGACCGCTGCGCGCGCTCTCGTGGGGAGCCGACGACGCGGTGGCCGCCCCGATCCACCTTCCCGAGCTCGTGGCCCGGCTGCAGCGCCGCCGTCGGACACCGGCCGGCGGCGGTCCGGCAGCGCCGGTTCCCACCCTCGAGGCGAGCTTCGAGCTGGCGCACGATATCTACGGCTCGCTGCGCGCCGAGGATGCGCTGCACCAGCTCTGCCGCCGGGTGGCCCGGGCCCTCGATCTCGGCCGCTGCTCGTTCATCCTCACGCCGCACGGCGCCACCCACGGGCGCGTCGTCGCCGACTTCGAGCGCCCCGGCGCCGCCGACCTCTCCCTCGACCTGAGTCGCTATCCCGAGATCGCCGAGGCCCGCCGCACCGGCGAGCCGGTCGTCATAGGGGACGCGCAGTCCGACCCGCTCTTTCACGAGACGCGCCGGCAGTGGGCGGCCCAGGACCCGGGATTCGAGCTTCGAAGCGTCGTCGCGCTCCCCGTGACGGTGGGGGGCGAGGTGGCGGGTGTGTTCCTGCTCCGTCCCCGCGATGCGCGCGCCCGTCTCACCCCCGCCCAGGTCGCCTTTGCCGACAGCCTCGGCCGCGCCGCCGCCCGGGTCCTGGCTGGCGACGCTCACCCTGGCGCCGGCCCGGACGTGGATCCTCTCACCGGCTGCGGAACCGCCGGGATTCTCGAATCGAGGATGCGGGACGAATTCGAGCGCGCCCGGCGCTACTCCCTCGGCTTCAGCCTGATCCTGCTCGACATCGACTCGTTCAGCGCCTTCAACGAGCGACTGGGCGACGAAGGGGGCGACCGGCTCCTCGCCGAGCTGGCCGGGGTGCTGCGCGGCACGGTCCGCGTCCCGGATCTCGTCTGCCGCTACGGCGGGGACGAGTTCGCGGTGGTACTGCCCGAGACCGGCGCGGAAGGGGCGCTGGGCGCGGTGAGCCGCCTCCGCACCCGCCTCGCCTCGCACGCATTCACCGGGATTGCCGCGGAGGATCGCCCGAAGGTCACTGCGGGGATCGTGAGCTATCCCCATCCCGCGGCGGAGCGGGTGGAGGATCTCCTCGCCCTGGCCGAAGCCGCCCTCCTCCGCGCCAAGGTGCAGCACGGCGGCCGGGTGGGGCGGGCGGAGTACGTGGCGAGCTAGGGCCGCCTACCGTCGTCTCAGCCACTCCGTCGGATCGAGCGCCACCTCGTTGTCCCCGCGAATCTGGAACTGCAGGTGCGGTCCGTAGTCCGAGTTCTCTCCCCCCACCGCCCCGATGACCTGCCCGCGCCGCACCGCGTCGCCCCGCGTGACCGAGGCCGAGCGGAGCTGCATGTACAGCGAGTAGTAGCCGTCGCCGTGCGCCACGATCACCGAGAGGCCGTAGGTGCTCAGCCGCTCGACGAGGGCCACCGTGCCCGCTTCCACCGCCCGCACCGGGGTTCCCGGCGCGGCCGCGATGCCGATCCCGTTGTTCCGGACGACGCCGCCGGTGGGCAGCGTCTGGCGGCCGAACTGGAAGACGATCCGTCCGTCCACCGGCCAGTCGAGGCGACCGAGGCTCGCCGTGGTGATCGTGCCGCGCTCGGGCGGCGCGGCCGGGGTCCCGGCGGACGCCGACGCGCGGCGGGCGCGCTCCGCCTCCTCCAGGCGGGCGCGCTCGAGCGAGGCGAGCACGTCGGTGAGGCGCGCCGCGTCGCGCTCGAGCTGGGCCAGCCGCCGCTCGGTCTCCCGCGCCGAGCGCTGCAGCGTGGCGAGCCGGCGGCTCCGCTGCTGGGCGAGCTGGCCGTAGCGGCTGAGCTCCTCCTCCCGTTCCGTGCGGGTGTTGTCGAGCTGCTCCCGCACACGCATCAGCTCCTGCCGCTGCTGGGCTACCCGGTTCCGCAGATGCTCGACATCCGCGAGGAGCGCGCGATCCTGCCGGCTCGTGAGGTAAAGGTATTTGTAGCGGCTCAGGAGATCACCGAACGATTCCGCGGCGAGCAGGACCTGGAACGTGTAGAGCGGCCCCCGCTTGTAGATGTCCACCAGGCGTCGCTCGAGCACCGCCCGCCGCTCCGCCAGGTTGTCCTGCGCGAGCACGAGCTCCGCCGTCGAGCGATCCATCTGGCTCTCGAGGCCCGAGATCTGGCGCTCGATCTCGTTCACGATCCGGCTGGTGGATTGCCGCTGCCGCTCGAGATTGTCGAGCTCATCTGCCACGTCGTGGGCCTGGCCCTGAAGGCGCTGCTGCTGCCGCGCCAGGCGCTCGCGCTCGATCCGGATCTCCTCGAGGCGGCGTCGGCTCTCCTGCAGCTCCTGGGCGGTGTTCTGCGCCAGCGCCGCGCCGGGCGCCGCGAGCATGAGAAGCCCGATGGCGAGCCAGGCGAGCCGCATCACGCCGCCCGCCGGTCGATCCGTCCGCCGAGGCCCTTCAGGTGCCGGCCGACGCTGATCATGCTGCCGAAGAGGCCGAGGAGAATGCCGAAGGCCACGATGACGAGCATGTGCTGGGGCCCGAAGAAGACGAGGCCGTTGAGCGCGGCCGCATTGTTCCGGAAGGCGAGGTAGCCCACGTAGGCCAGCACCAGCGCCAGGATCCCGCCCATGAACCCCTTGAGGGCGCCCTCGAGCAGGAACGGCCCGCGGATGAACCAGTTGGTCGCACCCACGAGCCGCATGATGTGGATCTCGCGTGCGCGCTGGAGGAGCGTGAGCCGGATCGTCACGCCGATGATCACGATCGCCACCGCTGCGAACACCCCGCCGATCACGAGCCCGAGGATCCCCGCCAGGTCGCGAAGGTTGTCGAGCTGCTCCACCCAGTCGCGGCCGAAGCGGACGTCCTCCACGAAGGTGAAGCCGCGCAGCCGCTCGGCTACCGCCTCCGCATGCGCCGCGTCGCGGAAGCCCTCCCGCAGGCGGATCTCCAGGGAGGCGGGAAGGGGATTCACCTGGAGGTCCTGGTAGGCGTCCTGGAACTCCACCAGCTCGCGGCGGGCGCGGAGGAGCGCATCCTCCTCGGTCACATAGGTGACGGTCAGGACTTCGGGGAACGTGGCGATGTCCTGGGAGGCGAGCGTGATCGTCTCCGGGGGCGTGCTCCGGAGGACGAACGCCACGATCTCGACCCGCTCCTCGAGGTCGCGGAGCGCCGCGCGCAGGTTGAGGGCCACCAGGCCGAAGAGGCCGACGGTGAAGAGCGAGAAGGCGATCGTGGTGACGGAGAGCGCCGACAGGAGCGGTGCCCGGCGGAAGGAGAGGAGCGCCTCGCGGGTCAGCAGTCTCATCGCTCCTCCCCCTGCGCCTCGTCCGCGCTGTCGAAGACGACCGCGCCCTCCCGCATCTCGATCGTCCGGTAGGTCGTCTGCCGGACGAGGTCGAGGTCGTGGGTGGCCATCACGACCACCGTCCCCGAGGTATTGATGTCCCGGAGGAGCTGGAAGACGCCGCGCGTGGCGCGCTCGTCGAGGTTCCCCGTGGGCTCGTCGGCGATGAGGATCGCGGGGTCGTTCACCAGCGCCCGGGCGATGGCCACGCGCTGCTGTTCCCCGCCGGAGAGCTCGCGGGGGTGCGCGCGTGACTTCCCCGCGAGTCCCACCTGGGTGAGCACCCGGGTGACCCGCGCCGGAATGGTGTCGGTGCGGGCCCCGGTCACCTCGAGGGCAAAGGCGATGTTCTCGAAGGCGGTGCGGTCCTCGAGCAGCCGGAAGTCCTGGAAGACGATCCCGAGCCGGCGCCGGAGCCGGGGGATCTCGTCGGTCCTGAGGCTGTGCACCAGGTGCCCTCCCACCCGGACTTCCCCCTGGGTGGGCCGCTCCTCGGCGTAGAGCATCCGGAGGAGCGTCGATTTCCCGGCGCCCGAGTGGCCCGTGAGGAAGACGAACTCACCCTTCGGCACGTGGAACGAGACGTCCTTCAGTGCGAGCGAGCCATTGGGGAAGGTCTTGAAGACGTGCGAGAGACGGATCACGCGAGTGCCTGCTCCAGGTCCTCGATGATGTCCTCCGCGTCTTCGATCCCGCAGCTCAGCCGCACGAACCCGTCGGGGAAGCCCATGCGCCCCCGCTCCTCGGCGCTGAGGGAGCGGTGCGAGGTGAGCCGCGGCTCGGAGATGAGGCTCTCGACGCCCGCGAGGCTCGGGGCGTGCATGATCATCCGGAGCCGCTTGAGGAAGCGCTCGGTGCTGCGCACCCCCCCCTTGATCTGAAGCCCCACCATGCCGCCGAACCCGCGGAGCTGGGTGCTCGCCACGGCGTGGTCGGGGTGCGACGCCAGCCCCGGGTAGTGCACCCGTTCGATCTGCGGGTGTTCCTCCGCCCACTGCGCCACGGCGAGGCCGTTGGCGTTGTGCCGTTCCATCCGGACGGCGAGGGTCCGCATCCCGCGGTCCACGAGCCAGGCTGCGTGGGGGTCGATCGCCTGGCCCCAGAGCCGCATCAGGCGGGTGACCTCCTCGACCACCGAGGGCGTTCCCGCGACGGCGCCCGCAATCACGTCGCTGTGGCCGTTGAGGTACTTGGTGGCGCTCGAGATGACGACGTCGGCGCCGTGCTCGAGCGGCCGGAAGTTGATGGGGCTCGCGAAGGTCGCGTCCACCAGGAGCGCCAGCCCATGCTCCCGCGCCGCCTGGGCGACCGCGGAGATGTCCACGACCCGCATCAGCGGATTCGTCGGGGTCTCGACGAAGATCGCCCGGGTGTTCTTGCGCACGGATCCGCGCCAGTTGCGCGGCTGGTCCGGCTCCACGTAGGTCACCTGGATCCCGAAGCGCCCCAGCTCCTCGTCGAAGAGCCGACGGGTTCCGCCGTAGATCCACGCACTCGAGATCAGGTGATCCCCGGGGCGGAGCACGGCGAGGTGGGCGAGGGCGGTGGCGCCCATTCCGCTCGCCACGAAGAGCGCCGCCTCCGCCCCTTCGAGGAGCGCGTACTTCCGCCCGAGCTCCACCTGCGTCGGGTTGTTGCCGTAGCGGGTATAGAGGACTTCCTCTTCACTCCCGACCGGGCTGACGAAGGTCGTGCTCTGCGCGAGCGCCGGGACCACCGGCGACCAGTCGGGTCGGCGGTGCGGGGTGCCGTGGATTGCCGTCGTCGAAAGGCCGTGGCGGCGAGGACTCATCGCACCGGCACCGGATGGAAGGAGCCGCCGATGCGCCGCGCGAGCCGGAGCTCCGCGAGCGACTCGAGCGCGCGGGCCGCCCGCTCGCGCGCCCAGCCGAGACGGGCGGCCAGCGCGCCTTCGTCCGCCGGCCCCTCGCAGACCGACCCGAAGGCGAGCCGCGCATCGGGGTCCGCGCAGCCAAGCACGGAGGGTGCCTCCGGCTCGTCCGAGACCGCCATGACGGCGAGGCGGCGGTGGTTGAGCACGTGCTCCACCGCTTCGATCTGGTGCTCGCCGAGCCCCCGCAGGACCACGAACCGCCCCGACCCGTCTCCCTGGCCGAGGACGAGCTTGGCGACGACCTCGTCGGCGCAGCTGAAGTCGATGATCTCCACCTCCGCAAAATCGAGGAGCGCCGTGATGCAGGCCGAGACGGCGAGGCGATCCTCGATCCGGGTGCGGATCGCGGCGCCCGTGGGGCGCGTGACGAGGCAGCGGTAGGGCGCGGAAACGGTCTCGCGCAGCAGCTGGTGCAGGCGGAACGTCTCGATCATGCGGGCGCGGCTTCCTTGGCTGGGATCGTGATCTGCACCTGGGCTCCCGG
>DASTYH010000002.1:0-18289 GCA_035765075.1 Gemmatimonadales bacterium | reverse complement strand
GTGGGCAGTCCCAAGGCGGTGGGCCGGCTCGTCCAGCGCGCCGGGCGAAGCGGTCACCAGCCGGGTGCCGTCAGCCGCGTCACCTGCGTCCCCACCCACGCGCTCGAGCTGGTGGACGTGGCCGCCGCGCGCACGGCGCTCGAGCGCGGGGCCATCGAGTCGCGCAATCCGGTCGAGCGGCCGCTCGATCTCCTGGCCCAGCACGCCGTCACGGTCGCGCTCGGCGGCGGCTTCCGCCCGGACGAGCTCTTCGAGGAGGTGCGCACCACCTGGGCCTACCGGGACCTCGAGCCGGACGAGTGGCAGTGGGTTCTCGACTTCATCTCCCGCGGCGGCTCGGCGCTCCGCGCCTATCCCGAGTACGCCCGGGCCGTCCCCGACGAGACCGGCCTCTACCGGGTGCCCAACCGCATGATCGCCATGCGGCACCGGATGTCAATCGGCTCGATCGTGAGCGAGCCCGCGCTCTCCGTGCGCTACCTGCGCGGCCGCAAGTCGATCGGCAGCGTCGAGGAGACCTTTCTCGCGCGGCTCCGGCCGGGAGACCGCTTCATCTTTGCCGGCAAGGCGCTCGAGTTCGTCCGGATCCGGGATCTGACGGCGTGGGTGCGCAAGGCGCCGTCGGCGGAGGGGGCGGTGCCCAAATGGTCGGGACTCAGGATGCCGCTCTCCGCCGAACTCGCCGCCGCGGTGCGGGAGAAGCTCGACGAGGCGCGACGGGGGATGTACGAGGCACCGGAGATGATCGCGGTGCGGCCGGTGCTCGAGCTGCAGCGCGCCTGGTCGCGAATCCCCGCCGCGGACGAGCTGCTGATCGAGCGGGTGGAGACCCGGGAGGGCCATCACCTATTCGTGTACCCGGTCGAAGGTCGCCTGGTGCACGAGGGCATGGCGGCGCTCTTCGCCTATCGGATCGCGCAGCTCGGGCCGATCTCGTTCACGCTCGCCGCCAACGACTACGGCTTCGAGCTGCTCTCGGCGGAGCGCGCGCCGCTCGACGACGCCATCGAGGCCGGGCTCCTCTCGGCGGCACACCTCGCGCACGACATCCCGGCGAGCCTCAACGCGGCGGAAATGGCCCGGCGCCAGTTTCGCGAAGTGGCACGCGTGGCCGGTCTCGTCTTCCAGGGCTTTCCCGGGACGCAGCGATCGCCGAAACAGCTTCAGGCGTCGAGCGGGCTCCTCTTCGACGTCTTTGCGCGCCACGATCCCGGCAATCTCCTCCTGGAGCAGGCCGCGCGCGAAGTCCTCGAGCGGCAGCTGGAGAAGAGCCGCCTCACGACGGCGCTCGAGCGCATGTCCCGCTCGACGCTGTCGATCGTCGAAACGGAGCGCCCCACGCCCCTCGCCTTTCCCCTCATCGTGGACCGGGCGCGCGAGCAGGTGTCGAGCGAAAAGCTCGCCGACCGCGTGCGGCGCATGACCGCCACCCTGGAGCGCGCCGCGGAGGCCCCGCCGATTCCCCGCTTCGCCAATCTCCGAAGCGCGGGCACCGGGCGGGCTCGATGACCGCCCCCGTCATCGAGCTGGCCGGCGAACGCATTGCGCTCCTCTCCGAGCGGGCGCTGCACTGGGAGGGCGCTCGGGCCGTCATCGCGGCCGACGTTCACTGGGGGAAGGCGGCAACCTTTCGCTCGGCAGGAATTCCGATTCCGGCGGGAACGACGTCGGCGGGTCTCGCCCGCCTCGACCGGGCGCTGGCCCGCACCGGGGCGCACCGGCTCTTCGTGCTGGGCGATCTCCTTCACGCCCGCGCGTGGCGAGCCGCGGGCACGGTCCGCGCGATCGCCGACTGGCGCGAGGGCCATCCCGAGCTCGAGATCATGCTCATTCGGGGGAACCACGATCGCCGCGCCGGAGATCCCCCGGCGGCGCTCGAAATCGCGGTGGTGGAGGGACCCTGGCGAGCCGGGCCGTTCATCCTGCGCCACGAGCCGGAGCCCGATCCCGCGGGATACGTCCTCGCCGGCCACCTCCACCCCGGAATGTCCCTTCGCGGGCCGGCGCGCGCCCGCGTCCGGCTTCCCTGCTTTGCCTTCGGAGCGGAGGTGGGGATCCTCCCCGCATTCGGCGAATTCACCGGGCTGGAGCTGATCGAGCCGCGCCGGAGCGACCGGGTCTACGTCGTGGCCGGCGACGATGTCATTCCGGTGCCGCCCGTCGGGTGAGCCCGCCCCGCCTCCCTAGCGCGAGCCGCTCGTATCCCGCGACGCCGCGAGCGTGGGGTAGGCGACGTCGGGCGGAGGGTCGCCGTTCGGCCAGTCGTGCTCCTTGCCCGGAAAATCGGGGCGCGGCCGGGAGTTGATGTAGGCCGCCACGTCCGTCGCCTGCTGGTCGGTCAGGATGCCGGGCCGGTCGAAGGGCATGTTGCCCCGGATGAACGCTGCGGCCGTGCGGAGCCGCGCCATCCCGGCGCCGATGTTGTAGGAGTTGGGGCCCCAGACCGGCGGGCCCGCGCCCCCGTTGCCGTCCTCGCCATGACAGCGCGCGCACTCCGCGGCAAAGACGACGGCCCCGCGCGCCGAATCGCCCGAGGTCACGTCGAGCTTCGGCAACCCCTGTCCCGGGATTTCCACTCCGACCGGCACGCCGCGGGATAGGAACGCCATGTACGCGATGATGTCTCGCATCTCCGCGCTCTCGCGGGGCAGGCGCTTCCCGTTCATGCTGCGGAGGAAGCAGTCATCGATCCGGTCCTCGATGATCTGCACCTGGGCGGCGCGGCTCCGGTACTGGGGAAAGCGCCCGTAGACGCCCACCCACGGCATCGCGTTGGGCCGGGTGCCGTTGTCGGGATGGCAGTTGGTGCAGGTCAGGGAATTGCCCACGTAGTCGGGAAGGCTGTCCTTCGTGTGGAGGAGCAGCGCCCGGCCGCGCCGGATGGAGCGGCCGAGTGAATCATCGGGAATCGTGGAGTCGTGGGGAACCACGAAACCGGAATCGGTCGGGGCGTCGGCCGTTTCCGCGGGTCGCTCGCCGCAGGCCGTCATTGTCGCCGCGGCAAGAAGGATCGGAGTCAGTCGCATGGTCGTCTCCCGTCACCGGGTCAGCCGGTGCTCACTCCCTGAAGCGGGAAACCGGGGCAGCGCCCGACAGCGCCCCCCGGTTCCGCCGAGCCATCCATCAATCGTTCCGTCCGTCCGTCCGTCCTTCCGTCATTCCGACCTTCCGACCTTCCGACTAGTCCGCGCGCGCCAGCATCCGCTTGATCGGCTTGACGAAGAGCGCCAGGATGAGCGCCATCACGAGCACGAAGAGCGCCACGGCCGTGAAGATCTGGTCGCTGGTGAAGGACTCGTAGAAGCCCGCCACATTGCCGCCGATGAAGTTCCCCACCGATGCCGCCAGGAACCAGACGCCGAGCATCAGCCCGGCATACCGCACCGGTGCGAGCTTGGTCATCGCCGAGAGGCCCACCGGGCTCAGCGAGAGCTCGCCGATGGTGTGGAAGAGGTAGGTGCCCAGGAGCCAGAGCGGGCTCACCTGGGCGCCGCTCGCGGCCATCCGGGCCGCGGGGATGAGCAGGGCAAAGCCCAGCGAGAGGAAGAGGAGCCCGAAGGTGAACTTTCCGGGGCTCGAGGGCTCCCGGTTGCCGAGCCGGATCCAGAGCCAGGCGAAGACCGGCGCAAGCAGGATGATGAACGCGGCGTTCACCGACTGGAACCAGCTGGCGGGGAATTCGAAGCCGAAGATGCTGGTCCTCGTGCTCCGCTCCGCGAAGAGGTTGAGCGTCGAGCCCGCCTGCTCGAAGGCGGACCAGAACACGGACGCGCCGAGGAAGAGAACGAGGATGACCAGGTGGCGTTTCCGCTCGTCCCGATCGCGGCTTCCCGCCGTGAGCAGCCAGGTGAAGAAGGCGAGCGGGGTGAGGAGGAGGATCGTGCCGGTGACCTTGTTGACCGTATCCATGGCGGCAATCGCCGCATTGCCCGCGGTCAGCAGCACCGCCGCCCCGATGGCGAGCAATGCGATGAGACCGATCATGGAGACTTTCCGGCCGCCCGGGGAGAGCGGGTCGTTCGGTTCCGCGCCCGCACCGCGCAGGTTACGCGCCCCGAGCAGGTACTGGACGATGCCGAAGAACATGCCGACCGCCGCCGCACCGAATCCCCAGTGCCAGGAGCGGGTCGGATCCATGCCCCACCCCTCGAGCATGCCGCGGAAGCGCTCGTCCTGGGCCAGGAATCCGCACACGAGCGGCGCGATCATCGCGCCGAGATTGATCCCCATGTAGTAGAGGGAGAACCCTGCGTCGCGGCGCCGGTCCTCGGCCGAGTAGAGCTGGCCCACCAAGGTGCTGATGTTCGGCTTGAGGAGCCCCGTGCCGATGATGACGAGGAAGAGGCCGAGCAGGAATGTCGGGATCCCCTCCATGGCGAGGGAGATGTGGCCGAACATGATGATGATCCCGCCGTAGAGCACCGCCCGCTGCTGGCCGACGATCCGGTCCGCGAACCATCCCCCCGGGAGCGCCAGGAGATACACCATCGACGTGTAGAGCCCGTAGATCGGGCCGGCGGTGGCGGTGTCGAACCCGAGCCCTCCCACGGCGAGCGGCGCCGTCATGAACAGGATGAGGATGGCGCGCATCCCGTAGTAGCTGAAGCGTTCCCACATCTCGGTGAAGAAGAGCGTCGAGAGGCCGCGCGGATGACCGAAGAACGCGGTGTCCTGCTCGGAGGTCATGGGCGCGGATCGCGCTGAGGGAGTCGCCAAGGGATGTTCTCCGGAGTAATGGGGAGCGGAGGGGATCCGCTGGAAATCAGGAGGGTGTCGAACCGACGGCGGGCCTGGTCACTCGCGGCCCAGTTTCTTCTTGAGGTGCGCCAGCTGAGCGTCCACGGCCTCTTCGTGGCGTCGCCGCTCCTCCCGCGCCTTGAGCAGCTCACCCTCCATGTCGAGATCGGGACGGACCCCGCCCGCGGACTCGATTTCCCGCCACGCCGATTCGGCGGACGTGGGCATGGACGGAGGGACGCCGCCGCGGGCCTGTGCGGTCCGCAGCTCGGACAGCATTTCCTCCAGTTCGCGCGACGCGAGCTCCAGTTCGTCCCGCTGGACGCCGAGCTTCCGCTCCAGGACGGCCGCGCGTTCCCGGTGCTTGGTGGCGAAGCGGGCCGCCACCGCCACCGTCTCGCCGTCACCGATCTCCTGCGCGAGCTCGCCCCGCCGCTCGGCGTCTGCCAGCTGCCGCTGCTCTGTGGCCAGCTCCCGCTCGGTGGCCACCAGCTGGTCTCGCATCGACGAGACGGCCGCCTTTGCCTCGATCACCGCTTCCCGGAGCCCCGCGGCGTATTCGCGCCCGCCCCCCCGCCCGCCCGACTCGGCGATGAGGCGATCGAGCTTCGCTCGCAATCCATCGAAGACGCTCACGGGGCTCCTGGAATCCTGGGCACACGGGGGGACCGCGAATGTTACGGAACGGCCGCGGGGGCGTCAAGCACAGAAGCCACGGCATGACATTATGTTAGACGGATGACGCGCCCTGAGACCCACTCCGCGAGGTGTGCATGAAGCCGCTGGCCCTCCTGCCGATGTCGCTGATCCTCCTCGCCTGCGCGGGAGGCGGCGATCGTCCCAGCGTGAACTGCGGGATCGTGGCGCTCGCCACTCCCCAGACCGTCCTGAACCAGTTCGGCGTGTCCGGACAGACCCTTCGCCGCGCCCCCGCCACCGTGCCCGAGCGACTCATCGCGCGGGTGGCGGCCGGGCCGGCGCTTCCGGCCATCGCCGGACGCTCGGGCGAGGGAGATTCGCTCCTCGTGGTCGGCGTCGAGGGGACGCTGCCCGCCAACATGGCGCTGGGGTTCGGGGTCCTGCTCACCGACAAGGGGGGGACCACGCGGGGCGTAATGCTCTTCGAGGGGCTCCCGATCGAGGCGGCTCCGCACATCGGCACCGTCTCGATGGGGTCGGTGACGGCACCCCTCCTCGGGATCGAGGCGGACCCGGAAACCTACGAGAATCCGGACTGCCCGCTCTTCCCGGATTCGATCGTGGAGTAACTCGCTACTGGACGGGGAAGAGGAGACGCGTGCTGAGGCCGTTGAGCGCGCCGCGGACTTCGGGATAGCGCTCGGCGGTGGTCCGGAACACGGCTTCGAGGCCGTAGTGATCGGCGAGCACATGGTCGGACGCCATGCCGAAGCCGCGGCGTCCCAGGTTATCGTAATAGGTGACGTCGGGACCTCCGTTGCGGAGGCGACGGGCAGCGATATAATCGGGAAAGAGGCCCGCAAGCCAGAGCGCGTAGTTGCCGAGGTGCGCCATCACCTTGAACCGTCGCTCACCATTGCTCGCCTCGAGATCCGCCAGGATGTCCACGAGATAGGAGTGCCGCGCATCGTCGTTCCAGTCCACCCGCCACGCGCGGTCGCGCCGCCCGAAATCGAGCACCAGTGCCGCCATGTAATCGGTGAGGTCGCGATCGTCGACGCCGGCCTCGAGCAGCGCATGCCGCAGCACCACATAGAGGAAGAGATGCTCGCTGGGGACAACGATCGTACGCACGGCGAGCAGGCGCTCGGCGAGCTCCGGCATGTCGAGGAGCGCGTCGGGACCCTCCGCTTCGAGCCGGCGCTCGAGCGCGGCTCGGCGCCGTGCCGATCCGCCCCCCAGCAGGACGACGACGAGCTGCAGATCAGCCGCCGTCAGCCGGCTTCGTAGGTCCGCCCTGATCATGGCGCATCCTCCTCCCGCACAAGGAAATCCCGCGGCATCCGAGACCGCCGCGGCCGTCGCGCAGTGTGTGGCGGCGTTTGGCGCAGAGCTGGCCGGCACCCTTCGCCGGGTGCCGATCCTCGAGCTCCTCCTGCAGCACGTGCGCGAAACGTTCGCCCCCAGCGCCATCGCGATCGCTCTGATCGGGGATGATCGTGATGCCCCCGAGTTGCACACCTGGCCCGCCGACGCCGAGGTCCCCGAGTCGCTGCTTGTCGAAGGCCGCGAAGGCCCCGCCCGGAACGTCCGGTACCAGGAGGTAATGTGGTGCGTCGCCCCCCTCACCGCGCAGGGCCGGGTCACCGGCTGCGTGGTGATGCGCGACCCCGGGGGGCCGTTCGCGGCAACCGCTCCGATGCTCCTCGCGGCCCTGGCGTCCCAGGCCAACATCGCCCTCCAGAGCGCCCATCTCGTAGAATTGCAGGACGATGGCCGGCGCTCCTGGCAGGACATCGTGGACGCCCTGGCGCTGGCGCTCTGTACGGTGGATCAGGAATCGCGCATACGCCGTGCCAATCGGGCCTTTGCCGAGCTGGTGGACGCCCCCCTGGCCGCCCTGGTCGGGCGTCCGTGGCAGTCCTTCGTCCCCGCGGACTGGAAGAAGGAGATCCAGGCGCTCGTCACCGGGGAAGCGGAGGGCGAGGTGGAGCTCCGCCTCGCCGAGCGGACATTCTGCCTGAGCGCCGCCCCGGTTCATGAGGGTGACGTCTCCAACATCGTCCTGCTCTTCGAGGACCAGACCGATCGGCGGCGCCTGCAGGACCAGCTGGTGCAGTCCACCAAGCTCTCCGCGATGGGGCAGCTCGTGGCCGGCGTCGCGCACGAGCTGAACAATCCCCTCGCCTCCGTCGTCGGCTTTGCCGACTTTCTCGGGGAGATCCCCGACGTCCCCACGGCGCTCCGCGAGCCGCTCGCGGTGATCCGGGAGGAAGCGGAGCGCGCCTCGACGATCGTGCGGAATCTCCTCGGCTTCGCGCGCAAGCAGGACCGCCAGCGGCGGCCGACGGCGGTCGGGCCGCTGATCGAGTCGACGATGGCGCTGCTGCGCAATCCGCTCATGGCCAATCGGGTGGAGGCGCGCGTCGATTGCGAGCCCAGCCTCCCGCGCATCAATGTCGATCCCAACCAGATTCAGCAGGTCCTCGTGAATCTCGTCACCAACGCCTCGCAGGCCATCGCGTCGACCGGGCGGCAGGGCACGGTCACGGTGCGGGCACGCCGCTTCCTCGACGGGATTGCGATCGATATCGTGGACGACGGGCCCGGGATGACCCCTGAGCTCGCGGCGCAGGTCTTCGAGCCCTTCTTCACCACCAAGGCCGAGCACGAGGGACCCGGACTCGGCATCTCGATCAGCCAAGGTATCGTGAAGGAGCACGGCGGCCGCATCACCCTGGAGACGGCCCCGGATCAGGGGGCCACCTTCACCGTCTTCCTCCCGGCGCTGCCCGAGGTCGTCATCGCGGCTCCCGCCGAGCCGCCGCGGGCCGCGATGCCCCGGCTCCGCGTGCTCGTGGTGGACGACGAGCCGCACATCCTCCACTACATGAGCGCCACGCTCACCGCGTGGGGGCACACCGTCGCCGTGGCCGACGACGGCGAGAAGGGACTCGCGGCCGCCTGCGCGGGGAATTTCGACCTGATCATCACCGACCTCCGCATGCCCCGGTTCGGGGGCCGCGAGTTCTTCGAGGCGCTCGCCGCGCAACGTCCGGCGATGGCGCAGCGCATCTACTTCAGTACCGGCGATACGGTCCATGGCGATACGCTCAAGTTCCTCGAGCTCCTCGACCGGCCGTACCTCCATAAGCCCTTTGCCCTCGCCGAGCTGCGCGCCCTCCTTGCCGCGGCCGCCCTCCGCCTACCCCCGCGGGAGGACGCCCGTGTATCGTTCGGCGACTCCCATGAAACCTGACGCATGATCTACGTCTGCATCCCCAGTCACAACGAGGCGCCCACGGTCGGGTTGCTGCTCTGGAAGATCCGCCAGGTCTTCACGGCGTTTCCGCGCGAATACCAGCTGATCGTGGCCGACGACGGCTCGACCGATTCGACCGCGGAGGTCCTGGCACCCTATGCGCGGGTGCTTCCGCTCACGATCGTTACCCATCCCGCGCGGCTCGGTTACGCGGCCACGGTCGAGGAGCTCCTCCGCATTGCCGTCGAGCGGACCGACCGGCCGAAGCGCGACTGCGCGATCGTCATGCACGCGGACTTCGCGCACGATGCCGCCGCCCTTCCCGATCTGGTGCGGCGGATCGAGAGCGGCGCCGATCTGGTGGTGGCGGAGGGCGAGCTGGCCGGGGAGCCGTCGCGGGCGCGGCGGCTTCTCCGCCGCTGGGCGCCCCTCCTCCTCCGGGGGCGGATCAGCGTTCCCGGGGTGCACGATCTGGTGAGCGGGTTCGCCGCGTTCCGGCTCGTGACGTTGCGGAACGCGCTCAAGGCCGAGCCCGGCCGGCTGCTTCACACCGAGGGTTGGGCGGCGAACGCCGAGCTCCTGGGGCGCACGGCGCGGTTGGCGCGGCGGATCGAGAGCGTCTGCGTGACGGAGCGGCACGACCGGAGGCACCGCGGGAGTCGCGTCGATCCCTGGCTCACCGCCCGGGAGATCTGGCGCTCGCGCGGCCGGCTCGAAGTACCGCCGCTCCCCGCCTCGGCGGCGGCACCGCCCGAGGCGGCCGCCATGAAGGCGGTCTAGCGGTCGGCCCCCGAGGCCTGGATGACAAAGCGCCCGGCGTTCGCCGGGCGCTTCGTTCATGCTCCGATGTCAGGTCGCGGGGCGACCGCTGATCGTCTCCCGAAGCCGGCGGGCCGTATCCGGGAAGAAGAGCTTGAGGACCAGGTAGAAGAGCCATCCCCAGAAGGCCCAGACGAGGATCGTCATCAGAATCGAGAAGATCCCGCCCAGCAGCGAGAGGATGAACTTCATCGCCAGGACGCCCACGAATGCAAACACGGAGAAGCCGACGATCGTCCGGATCATGCTATTTTCCTCCCAGTGGTGGCCGGTCGCATCCCCATACGCCCTGACGTTTCAAAAAGTTTCATAGGGACGGTAAGTGTCTAGCAGCTTTGATGTTATCGTCATCGGAGGCGGCGCGATAGGGGCGGCGTGCGCCCGCGAGCTGGCGCTCGAGGGGCGGCGCGTTCTCATCCTGGATGCGGGCGGCGAGCAGGGTCAGGGGTGGCGCGCCGCGGCCGGGATGCTGGCTCCCCAGATCGCGCTCGCCGACTACGAGCCGCTCCACGAGCTTGGGGTGGCGAGCCGGGAGCGCTACGTGGAGCTCGCAGGCGCGCTCCGGGATTCCACCGGCATCGACATCGGACTCTGGCGGGAGGGGATCGGACGCATCGCCGAGGACGAAGCCGAGGCGGACGTGCTCCGCGCCGCGGTGGCATCGCAGCGCCAGCAGGGCCACCGGACCGACTGGCTCGACGCCGAGGAAGCGCGCGAGCGCTGGCCGTGGGTCCGCTCCACCGTCGGAGCGCACTGGGCTCCTCTCGATGGCGCACTCGATCCGGTCCGGCTCGTCTCCGCGCTCCGGGCCGATGCGCTCCGGCTCGGTGCCGTGCTCCGGGAGGAGCCGGCGCGGAAGATCGAGCGCGAGGGTGATCGCGTGACGGCCGTGATCGCGGGAGACCGCTATATGGCCGACGACATCATCGTCGCCGCCGGCGCCTGGTCGGGCCGGATCGAGGGGCTTCCCCGCCCCCTTTCCGTGGAGCCGGTGCGGGGCCAGATGGCGGCCCTGCCGTGGCCGGAGGGCGTGCGGCCCGTCATCCTCTTCCAGCACGACAGCTACATCGTGGCGCGAGGCGGAGAGGCGCTCCTCGGTTCCACCATGGAGTACGCCGGCTTCGATGCCTCGATTTCCGACGCGGGGCAGCAGCGGATCTGGGCCAGCGCCCGGAACCTCTGTCCCACCGGCGCCCCGGTCCGGCCGACCCGCACCTGGGCGGGACTTCGACCGATGACGCCCGACGGGCTCCCGCTGATCGGCCCCGCCCCAGACGTCTCGCATCTCTGGTACGCCACCGGGCATGGCCGGAACGGAATTCTCCTTGCCGCGGTGACGGCGACGCTGATCCAGCAGATGATCCGGTCGGAGCCGGTCCATGAGCATGTCGCGGCATTCAATCCCGCACGGTTCTGGCAATGGTGAGCCGCCTGCGCGCGGCACTCGCCGTGGCGGTCGTTGCCTGCGCAGGAACGGCCCGACTCGGAGCCCAGGAGGGCATGCCGGCGCAACTGCGCGCGGAGCGCCAGGCGTTCTCCGCGTGGCTGGCCCAGGCGCCGACCTCCCCATACGCCGCCGTGGCCCAGCAACCGATCGGCGAGGGGCTGACGCTCGGTCCGGGTGGCGACCTCCCCCTCGAGGGCCTCGCCGGCATCCGGATCACCGCCCGCGGAGGCCGCATTCTCCTCGCCGCCGATGCCTCGGAGCGGACGCTTCCGCGCTATCGCCCCACCGGCCTTGGGCGCTATACGCTCGTGGCCGGGGGAACGGCGCGGCGGCCGATGCTCACGGTGTTCGACAGCACACGCCCGCGCCGCGCGCCGGAGTATCTCGCATATGATCCCTCGCTCGTGTTCGTCGGACGTTTGACGCCCCCCGCGAAGCCGCGCACCGAGCGCCTCCTCGCGCCGGACGGGATCGAGGTCGAAGCGACCGAAGCGGGCTCCGTGGTCGTTCCGCTCGGCGGCACGGCAACGCGCCTCCGGGTCATGCGGATCCCCGATCCCGCCACCGGCGAGTCGGAGCTCGAGATCTTCTTCCGGGACAGCACGAATCTCTCGGGCACCTATCCGGCGGGTCGATTCGTGACGCTCGTTCCCGAGGGCGGCCGCTACCGGCTCGACTTCAATCGCGCCCGCAATCCCTTCTGCGCGTACAGCACCGCGTACGCCTGCCCCCTGCCGTGGCAGGGAAACGCCATTCCGGCCCCGGTTCGCGCGGGGGAGCGGTACCTTCCTCCCCAATGATGCTCGCCCTGGCCCTTGCGGCGGCGCTCCTTCCGGAGCCCGTGGGTCCCTGGCGCGCCGCGCTCGACCTGGCGGGCGGGCCGCTCCGCTTCGGGCTCGAGATCGGGCGCGAGGGAGACCGCTGGACCGCCGCGCTCTGCAATGGTCACGTCTGCGAGCCGGCCGGAACCGTGCGCGTCACCGACGATTCGGTGGTGGTGGAGCTGCTCGACTTTGCGGCGACGATCGCCGCCGCGCGCACCGGCGACTCGCTGGTGGGCGTCTACAGCAACGTCGGCAATCGTGGTCCGCGGGTGATTCCCTTCCGGGCCGCTCGGGGGAGCCTGCCGCCCGCCGTCATCCCGGCGCCGTACCTCGGCTCGTGGGACGCGACGCTCGTGACTGATGGAAGAACGAGTCCGCGGCTCTTCCTCTTCGAGCAGCGCCCCGAGGGAGCGGTCGGCGCCGTGGTCTCGAACACCGGCGACTACGGCCGCTTCACCGGTGAGGTGGCCGACAGCGGCGTGCGCTTCGCGCATTTCGACGGCTCCTTCGTCTACATGATCACCGCGCGACTCGACGGCGACACGCTCCGTGGCGTGTTCCACGCCGGGCTCCGGACCCAGACGCCGTTCACGGCGGTGCGGAGCACCGGCGCGCCGCACCTTCTGATGCCGACGGAAATGACGCGCGCCGACACGAGCGCGCCGTTCCGCTTTGCGTTTCCCGATCTCGAGGGGCGCCTCGTCACCAACGAGGACCCGGCATTCCGCGGGAAGGTCGTCGTCGTCGACGTGTTCGGGACCTGGTGCTCGACCTGTCATTATGCCGCGCCCATCCTCGCCGGGTTTCAGCGTGAGTATGGGCCGCGCGGGCTCGCGGTGGTGGGCCTCGCCTACGAGGTCACGGGAGACACCGCCATCGATGGCCCGCTCGTTCGCCGCTACCGGGACAAGTTCGACCTCCCCTTCCCCCTCCTTCTGGCGGGCGTCGGCAAGGCGGAGCTGGCGGCGGAGACCCTTCCGCAGCTGAGCGGATTCACGGCATTCCCCACCACGCTCTTCCTCGGCCGGGATGGCCGGGTCCGCCACGTCCACGCCGGTTTCTACGGTCCCGCCACCGGCGTCATGCACGTGCGGCAGGTGGAGGAGTTCCGCACCACCATCGAACGGCTCCTCGCCGAATGATTTCGCGCCTGAGGCGGCTCGGGCGGCTCCTCCTTCTCGGGCTCTTCCTCGCCGCGCGTCCGGTGGCGGCGCAGATCAGCCTGGAAACGGAAGGGGGCTGGACCTTCACCTTTGCCGGCAACGTCAGCGCGTTCTACATCTTCGAGCACGAGTCCGCAGATGGAGCGGTCACGACGCCCGGCGCCAACGTCGGGATCGGCCGCCAGGGATCGTCCATCCGCTCGGGGTATCTCCCGGCATTCGCGGTCTTCGACGCCAAGCGGACGGAGGGCTCCACGCGCCTCGGCGTCCATTTCGGCTTCGCGCCGCAGATCCAGACCACGGGCGGGCACGACGACAGCGCGCGGGTCGGCGCGCGCCTCGACATGCGGCAGGTGTACCTCACGGTGGGAGGTGCGTGGGGGCAGCTCCTCGCCGGCCGGGAGCTCGGCATCTTCGGCCGACAGAACATGCTCGCCGACATGTCGCTCTTCGGCGTCGGCGCCACCGGCGGTTCGTTCGGCAACCCTCCCGGCGCGACGCTCGGGCGCAGCGGCTTCGGCTACATCTATCCGGGGTTCAACGCCCAGTTCGCCTACAGCACCCCGCGGGAGCAGCCGGTCCAGCTGACGGTGGGCATCTTCGATCCGAGCGTCAACAACGGCTTCACCGAGCTGCTGCTGCCGCGCCTCGAAGGCGAGCTCTCGGCCGAGGTGCGCGGAACCCTCCTCTGGGCGGGCGGCGTGGTCCAGAGTCAGCGTGACACCCTGCTCGATCGTGCAGCCACCGCATGGGGTGCCACGGCGGGCGCGCGCGTCCGCCTGGGCGAGTTCACCGTCGTGGCGACCGGATTCGTGGGTGAGGGGATCGGGACCACCCTGCTCTTCCGCGACGGCCGGAACGCCGATCCCGCCGAGACCATTCTCCGCCACTCTTCGGGCTACGTCACCCAGATCACCTGGGCGCGGCCCGACGGCCCCCTCACCTTCGGCCTGAGCTGGGGCGACAGCTGGCTCCGCGCGCGCGGCAACGAGGCCTACTTCCGGACCCGCAACGGGTCGGTCACCGCCGGCGCCTACCTCAAGCCGACGCCGTCGCTCCGCGTGGTGGGGGAAGCCACCCTCGCTGGAAGCAACGACACCGACCCCGGAACCCCACGGAACAGCTCGTTCGGCGTGGCCACCGGTCTCATGCTCTTCTTCTGAGCGGAATCCGACTATTTTTTGAGGTTCGGTTCATGAACCTCACGCCGGAGATTTCCGTGGCTGCTCCGCTGGTCCAGCTGACCCGCCTTCCCCTCCCCCCGTCCGATGCGTCGGTGCGTCCGCTGTCGCCTCCGCTGCGCAAGCCGGGGTGGCTCAAGGTGAAGGCGCCCGGCGGGCCGAACTACGCCCACATCAAGGGCATGATGCGGCAGCTCGGGCTCCACACGGTGTGCGAGGAGGCGCGCTGCCCCAACATCGGGGAATGCTGGGAGCACAAGGCCGCCACCTTCATGATCCTGGGGGATGTGTGCACCAGGAACTGCACGTACTGCGCGGTCTCCCACGGGACGCCCAAGGCGTTCGACCCCCTCGAGCCGGCGCGACTCGCCGAGGCGGTCGAGCAGATGGGCCTCGAGCACGTCGTCATCACCTCGGTGGACCGGGACGATCTTCCCAACGGCGGCGCCGAGGCGTTTGCGGGGTGCATCACCGAGATTCGCGCGCGCCTGCCGCACACGACGGTCGAGGTGCTGATTCCCGATTTCAAGGGATCCGAGCGCGCGCTCCGGATCGTGATGGATGCGCGCCCCGACATCCTGAACCACAACCTCGAAACCGCCGAGCGGCTGTACCGCCTGGCCCGGCCGGGCGGCCGGTACGACCGGGCGCTCCGGCTCCTCGCCGCCGCACGCCACATGGCGCCCGACGGGCTCACCAAGAGCGGCATCATCCTCGGCATGGGCGAGGAATGGGACGAGGTGCTCGTCTGCATGCGGGACTTGCGGCGGAGCGACGTCAACATCATCACGCTGGGCCAGTATCTCCGCCCGAGCGATGGGCACCTCCCGGTTGCCCGGTACTACACGCCGGACGAGTTCGGGGAGCTGGCCGAGATCGGGATGCGCATGGGATTCACGCACGTGCAGGCCAGCCCCCTCACGCGCAGCTCGTATCATGCATGGGAGCAGGCGCGCTCGGCGGGGGCGGGATCGCCGGCGCTTACCCCTGGGAATTCACCGGATCACCTGAGGACGACTTGATGGCAGGCACCGCAACCAGAGCGGAGAGGAACCGGCCCGCGAGCGATGCGATGGCGGAAACGTACCGGCTGTGGCTCCGGCAGATGCTGCTCGTCCGCCGCTTCGAGGAGAAGGCCGGCGAGGCGTACAGTCTCGGCAAGATCGGCGGCTTCTGCCACCTCTACATCGGCCAGGAGGCGGTGGCGGTCGGCACGCTGGCGGCCCTGCGCGACGACGACTACGTGGTGAGCGCATATCGCGAGCACGGCCAGGCCCTGGTGCGGGGCATCACCGCCCGCGCGGTGATGGCCGAGCTCTACGGGAAGGCCACCGGCTGCTCGAAGGGCAAGGGCGGGTCGATGCACCTCTTCGACCGCTCCCTCAATTTCATGGGCGGGCACGGCATCGTCGGCGGCCAGATTCCGCTGGGCGCGGGCTTCGCGTTCGCCGCCAAGTACCGGGGCACCGACCAGGTGTCGCTCTGCTACTTCGGTGAGGCGGCCGCCAACATCGGCAGCTTCCACGAGACGCTCAACATGGCGGGACTCTGGAAGCTGCCGGCCATCTTCGTGATCGAGAACAACGGGTACGGCATGGGCACGTCGCTGCGCCGGGCGAGCGCCATTCCGAACCTGGTCGAGCGGGCCGCCGCCTACGGCATGCCGGGCGTCGTGGTGGACGGGCAGGACGTGGAGAAGGTGAAGGAGGCCACGGACGAGGCCGTCGCGCGCGCCCGGAAGGAATCGATGCCCACGCTCATGGAGATCCGTACGTACCGCTACGTGGGCCATTCGATGTCCGATGCCGCGCACGGGACCTACCGGACCAAGGACGAGGTGGAGGAATTCCGCGCGCGGGATCCGATCGCCGTGCTCGAGAAGCGGATGCGCGAGGCCGGCCTCCTCGACGACGCAGGCATGCAGGCAATGGAAGCGGACGTGGCCGCCGAGGTCGCGGACGCGGTCCGGTTTGCGGAGGAGTCGCCGGACCCCGCACCCGAAGAGCTCTGGACCGACGTCTACGCGCCGGAGGGCAACTGACATGGCCGTCATGACCTATCGCGACGCGCTGGGCCAGGCCCTCCGCGAGGAGCTGCAGCGCGACCCCGATGTGTACCTCATGGGGGAGGAAGTCGCCGAATACAACGGCGCGTACAAGGTGAGCCGCGGGCTCCTCGACGAGTTCGGCCCCATGCGCATCGTGGACACCCCCATCGCGGAGCTCGGCTTCGCCGGGATCGGCGTCGGCTCCGCGATGGCCGGACTCCGGCCGGTGATCGAGATGATGACCTGGAACTTCGCACTCCTGGCCATCGACCAGATCGTGAATGCCGCGGCGAAGGTGCGCTACATGTCGGGGGGCCAGATCGCCTGCCCCATCGTCTTCCGCGGACCGGGCGGGGCGGCGCTGCAGCTCGCCGCCCAGCACTCGCAGTCGTTCGAGAGCTGGTACGCCCACGTCCCCGGACTCAAGGTGGTGACTCCCGCCACCCCGGCCGACGCCAAGGGGCTGCTCAAGAGTGCCATCCGGGACGACAACCCGGTGGTGTTCATCGAGGGCGAGATGCTCTACAACACGAAGGGCGAGGTTCCCGAAGGCGAGTATACGACGCCGCTCGGCGTCGCCGACGTGAAGCGCCCGGGGAACGACGTCACCCTCGTCTGCCATTCGAAGACCGTGGCCGTGGCCCTCAAGGCAGCCGAGCAGCTCGCGGCCGAGGGAATCAACGCCGAGGTGCTCGACCTCCGGACGATTCGCCCGCTGGACACGGAGGCGCTTCTCGCCTCGGTGGCACGGACGCACCGGTGCGTCGTGATCGAGGAGGGGTGGCCGTATGCGGGCGTGGGCGCGCAGGTGGTGGACACCGTGCAGCGCGAGATCTTCGACGAGCTCGACGCGCCGGTGCTCCGCGTGACGGCGGCCGACGTCCCGATGCCGTACAACAAGGCCCTCGAGAAGGCGGCAAAGGCCGACCCCGCCAAGACGATCGCGGCGGTGAAGCGCGTGCTCTACGCCGAGGCGAGCTGATGGCCACGAATGTCGTCATGGAAGCGCTCTCCCCCACGATGGAGGAGGGCCGCCTCGTCGAGTGGAAGAAGCAGGAAGGGGAGGCGGTCGCGGTGGGGGACGTCATCGCCGAGGTCGAGACCGACAAGGCGGTGATGGAGCTGGTGGCCCGCACGTCCGGTACGCTGCTCAAGCACCTGGTGGCGGCGGGAGCCACGGTGCCGGTGTCGGATCCGGTGGCGGTGATCGGAGAGGCCGGCGAAGCGGCGAACGGCGCAGCTCCCGCGCAGAAGGCTCCCGCGCGCGAAGGGGAAACCGGCGCGACCGCGCCGGCAAGCGCTCCGCCCCAGGCCGCAGCGCCGAAGGCGGCGGAACCCAGAGCGGAGCCGAAGGCGGCGGAAGCCCCGGCTCCCGCCGCGCCCACGCCCCCGGCCGACAGCGGCCGCGTCAAGGCATCGCCACTCGCCCGGAAGGTGGCGGCCGAGCGCGGCCTCGACCTCCGGAGCGTGCGCGGCTCCGGCCCCGCCGGCCGCATCATCCGGCGCGACCTCGAGGGCGTCGAGGCCGCCCCTGCGCCCGCGGCGGGTGGGGCGCCGGGCGCGGCGGCCCCCCGGCCCTTCCAGCCCGCGGCAGGCGGGGCGCCCCATGAGGACGTTCCCCTTACGCAGATCCGGAAGACGATCGCCCGCCGGCTCGCGCAGTCCCTCGGTCCGGTACCGACCTTCTATCTGACGAGCGAGATCGACATGGAGCGCGTCGCCGAGGCGCGCGAAGCGCTGAATGCGCTCGGCGAGGGGAAGGTCTCGTTCAACGACATCACCATCAAAGCGGTGGCGCTCGCGCTCCGGCAGCACCGCGCCTGCAACGCGTGGTGGCAGGACGATCACATCCGCTACTGGAACGAGGTCCACGTCGGCATGGCCGTCGCCATCGACGAGGGCCTCATCACCCCGGTCATCCGGCATGCCGACCAGAAGTCGCTGCGGCAGATCGCGGCGGAGTCGAAGGAGCTGGCGGAGCGCGCCAGGGCGCGGCGCCTCACGCCGGAGGAGTACACCGGCGCCACCTTCAGCGTCTCGAACCTCGGCATGCTGGACATCGACGAGTTCACCGCCATCATCAATCCGCCGGAAGCGGGCATCCTCGCGATCGGCCGCATGGCGGAGCGCGCGGTCGTCGAGGGGGGTGCGGTCACGGTGCGGAAGCGGA
>DASTYH010000001.1:0-6307 GCA_035765075.1 Gemmatimonadales bacterium | reverse complement strand
CCGGCGGTGAGCGTTGCGGTCAACTCGCTGAGACGGCCCAGCGTGGTGGCGATCGCCGGGTGCGCCGGCGGATACAGCGAGACAGCCCGTAAGGCGGCCTTGCACGCCCGCGCGAATTCCGCGAGCCGCAGCGACGTCACGGCGTCCAATGGGGTGCGGGCGTCCGTCATGCCAAGGGAAACGGTGCCGTGAATTATACTCTTGGCGCTTCCATGCGGGCCGTCGATCTTATTCGCATCAAAAGGGATGGAGGCCCGCTGGATCGCGCCGCGCTGGACTGGTTCATCGCGGGCGTGACCGACGGGTCCGTGCCCGACTACCAGGCCTCCGCCCTCCTGATGGCCATCGTCCTCCGCGGCATGACCGCGGAAGAGACCGCCGGGCTCACCGATGCGATGGTCCGATCCGGGGTGCGCGTCGAATACCCGGGCCTTCCGGGCGTGGCCGTCGACAAGCACAGCACCGGCGGCGTCGGCGACAAGACCTCGATCATCCTGGCCCCGCGGGCCGCCGCCTGCGGCGCCTACGTGCCGATGATGTCGGGCCGGGGTCTCGGCCACACCGGCGGCACGCTCGACAAGCTCGAATCCATCCCCGGCTTCCGCACCGATCTCACGCTCCGCGACGCGGAGGCCCAGGTGCTCCGTCTCGGCTGCGCCATGATCGGCCAGACCCCGGAGATCGCGCCCGCCGACAAGCGGCTCTATGCGCTCCGGGACGTCACCGCCACCGTGGAGTCCATTCCCCTCATCTCCGCGAGCATCATGTCGAAGAAGCTCGCCGAGGGGCTCGACGGACTCGTCCTCGACGTGAAGACGGGAAGCGGTGCCTTTCTTCCCGATCCGGCGGTGGCGCGCACACTCGCGGAGACGATGATCGCGCTCGGCGAGGCACGCGGCTGCCGCACGGTGGCGCTCCTGACCGCCATGGACCGTCCCCTGGGTCGCGCCCTCGGCAACGCCCTCGAGGTGGAAGAAGCGATCGCGGGGCTCAGGGGAGAAGGGCCGGACGACCTGATGACGCTGACGTACGCGCTCGGCGCCGAGATGCTCGTGGTGGCGGGAGTGGCAGAGGATCTCGCCGCGGGGCGGCGGATGCTCGAGGAATCGGTGCGCTCCGGCCGTGCGCTCGAGCGGTTCCGCGCCATCATCGAGGCCCAAGGGGGCAACCCGGCGGTGGTGGACGATCCCGCGGCGCTCCCGCAGGCGCCGGTGGCGCGCGTGTGGGAAGCGCCGGCGGCGGGAATCGTCTCCCGGATCGAGCCGCGCCGGATCGGTCGCGCCATCACGGCGCTCGGCGGCGGGCGCTCCGAGGTGGACGACGTGATCGATCCGGCAGTGGGATTCATGATCAGCGCCCGCCCCGGAGACCGGGTGGAGCGGGGCCAGCCGCTGGCGACGATCTACGCGCGCACCGGGGCAGCCGCCGATGCCGCTGCGGCCACGCTCGCCGAGGCGATCACGATCGGAGAGACGGCCGAACCACTGCCGCTGATCGCTGAGCGGATCTCGCGGACCGGAGCCGAGCCGTGGCGGGGCTGATCATCGGGATCGTGGCGGCCATCGCGCTCCTCGCGTGGCTCGTGCGCCGGGGGGAAGGGACGAGCCGGCCGAAGCCGTACCGCCCCGCCGGCGACATCGACTACGCCGAGCTCGAGGCCGCCGAGCGGGAGGTCCGCGACCTCGACATCAGCGCGCTCCCGGGCGAAGACACGCCGGGCGACGACTGGGGCCCGGGCACGGGGCGGCCGCGGGGGCCGCATGAGCTATAGGTCGGAAAGACGTCCTACCGTCTCCCTCTCACCCCCCACCAGACCCCGACATGCATCGGCAGCGCCAGCGCGATCACCTCGCCGTTCACCTGGCTGCCGGGAATCAGCGTGATGAGGAGGCCGAGCACCGACAGCGCGGCGACGACGAGGGCGAGCCGGCGGGTTCGTATCCACGGGCGATCGGGACGGAAGGCGAGAACCGGGATCAGCACCGCGAGCGCGAGTGAGAGCGGCGAGAGCTGGAGGAGGTTCTCGTTGGCGTAGGACGTCACGTGGTCGGTGAAGAGCCAGAGGCCGGCGAGCACGACGCCGCTGAGCCCGGCGATGAGAGTCCATGCCCCGCCCAGGATCGCGAATGCGACGCGGGCGGCTCCGCTTCCCTGCATCCCCCGGCCGAGCGCCGCCAGCAGCGCCCCCACCGCGACGCCGGCGATGAGGAATCGGGGCCACCACCGTGGCGGCCCGGCCGGCGGCGGCTCGGCGGTGCTGAGATAGAGCGTGTCTTCCGCGGCCACCAGCGGCCGCATCGCGCCCGCGTCGTCCGGCACCGTGATCGTCCTGACGTACTCCCGCACGGCGAGGGGGAGGAACATCTCCTCCCACCGGCTGATCTCCCGGTCGGTGGGCCGCCCCAGTCCGATGTTGATCCCCGTATAGATGAGCGGATCGTTGGCGGTGAGCCGCCGGGTCTCCGACCGGTAGGTCACGCCGGACGGGGTGCCTTCGGTGGCGCTCCGGAGGGCGCCGCCGAGCACCCGGTCGAGCGCATCGCGCACCCGGGTGGAGCAGTTGTCGTAGAAGTAGTGGTACCGGTAGAAGCGGTTTTCGGGCCGCGCGTTCCACTCGAGGAATTCGCGCAGCTCGAGCCGCTGGCGGGGCGTGAGGTTGAGCCGCTGGCTGAAGACCGAGCGATTGCGCCGGACGTACTGGCCGAGTCCCCCCTCGGCGGCCTGCGGCTGCATCCAGTAATCCATCCGGCCGCGGGCGAAGTTGGTGAAGAAGTGCTCCGCCTCGAAGTCGAACATGCCGTAGTTGTAGGCGAGGTCGCTTCCCGTGCGCGTGTCGGTCACCCGGATGGCGTTGTGGCCGAAGCGCTCCCAGACGAGCTCGCCGGGCCCCATGGTGATCAGCGAGATCACGAGCTCCGATCCCGGCTCGGCCGGGGAAGCTCCGGCCTGGGCCGCGAGCGGAGCCGCTCCGAGGAGCGCGAGGGAGAACGCGAGGCGGGACGAGCGTGTCATGCGGTTCCCTCGTGCGGGGGCGCGGGCTCGCGCGGGAGGAGTGCCGGACGCTGCATGAGGCCACGCTGGAGGGCCCGCAGGTCCTCTGCGCTTCCCGCGCCCCAGAGCGCGAGTACCGCCATGGCGCCGTAGACCGGAAGGTGGCCCACCACCTCGATCCATCCGAACGCGGCGAGCGTCAGGTTGAAGGGAAGCCAGAGGAGCACGATGCCGAGCCGGGTGAAGACGTTGCCGATGAGGAGGAGCCCGATCAGGAGCTCCACCGCTCCGGCGACGAGCAGGAACGTTTCGTCGCTCACCGGGAGCCCCCAGGCGGCAAGGAAATTCACCGGATACCGCTCGAGAAAGGCGAGGCCGAGGGGGAGGTTCGCGAGTTTCTCGGTGAAGGCCAGCGTGACGAGCGAGATCCCGGTGCCGATCCGGAGCGGCGTCAGCGCGTGCGGCAGCCGGCGGAGCCGCGGGAGCCCGAGCCGGGGATTGAGGAGCGCATCCACGGCAAAGGGCCCGCGGCCGGTGATGGCGAGCGTGAGAGCCGTGCCCGGTACGATCGCGTGTTCGAGGAGGAGGAGCGGGCCGAAATGGAAGACGCCCCCGACCCAGAGGGCGACGAGCGCCAGCGCGGCGAACCGGGTGAGCGCGCCGTAGAAGAGCGCGAGGCCGATCCCGATCTGGGCGAGCGCGGCGATCGCCCCCGCCATCGAGCCGATGGGGACCGGGCCGCCCTCGCCGAGGCGAAGGTTGGGGGCGAAGAGCTGGAGATTCACGCCGCTCACGAAGAGCGTGATGGAGAGATGCAGCGCCAGGACGAGGGGGATGGCGCCGTAGAGGACCGCGAGCGAGTCGGCGTCGGCGCCGAGGCGGAAGGGGCCGGGAACGAGGGGCCGGCGCCCGGTCCTCCTCCAGAGCAGGAAGGCGAGGCCGAAGACGACGAGGGCCCCCCCTGTCGCGACCAGCGTCCCCGGTCGGGTGACGCTGGTCCAGCTGACGGGAAAGGGGGAGCTGTCGACGAACCAGCGTTCGTGGAGGACCGTCACGCCTTGAAGCTAGCACCGACCCGCGCGCATCCACATGGCCGATGCGGCGGGGGTCAGCGATCCATCGGAGCCGTCCGGCCGCCCCCGACCGGCTGCGCTATCTATCGGTGGTACGGGGGGGTATGCTTCGCAGTGCCCGTATTCCGGGCATGCCTCCCCCGCAGCTCCTGCGGGCCCTTCACCCGGACACGACCATGGTACCCAGACCCGATGCAGACTCGGCCGAGCAATCCCGCGACGCCGCGGAACGCCGCCGGGACGACGCCGAGCTCCACCGCCGGCAGGCGGAGCAGGGGCGGCAGATCCAGGAAAGCTTTCGCTCGCGCGGGGAGACGAATCGCATCGCCGGCGAGGACAGCCGGAGCGAGGGGGAGGAGAATCGCACCGAGTTCGAGACCATGCGCGATGTGCAGGAGCGGGGCAGGGAAGTCGCGGAGCAGAGCCGCGAGATCGACGAGATGCTGCGATCGGCGGCCGAAGAGGCCCGTGCCGCGGCGAGCGATGCGCGGGAAGCGCTGGTCGAGCTCAAGGCGCTCGCCGCGAGCGTGCGCGCGATGACCGAACGGCAGGAGGAGGCGATCGCCCGGCTCGACCGACGCAACGCGACGGCCTCCGAGCCCGTATAGGTCGGTTCCGGACGCTGATACGACACAGGGGCGCCCGTCGAGGCGCCCCTGTGTTTTTCTCCTTGGGCAGGGTGGTGACGTCCGCGTTGACACGGACGGTCAGCGGTCGATCATCTGCTGCGACGCCTCGGAGTAGCGGGCGCCCTGCACCGGGATCGCCGACGCGGCGTCGTCGATCTCCTGGAGATCGGCGGCGGTGAGTGCGATTGCGGCGGCGCCGAGGTTCTCTTCCAGTCGGTGCATTTTCGTGGTTCCGGGAATCGGGACGATCCACGGCCGTTGCGCGAGGACCCACGCGAGTGCGATCTGCGCCCGCGTCACGCCCCGTTTCTCCGCCATCCGTCCGACCAGGTCCACCAGCGCCTGATTCGCCTCCCGGTTCTCCGGGGAGAAGCGGGGCACCGTGTTGCGGAAATCCGAGGGATCGAACGTCGTGCTCGCGTCGATCTTCCCGGTGAGGAATCCCTTGCCGAGCGGGCTGAAGGGAACGAACCCGATACCGAGCTCCTCGAGTGTCGGGAGGATCTCCGCTTCGGGCTCTCTCCACCAGAGCGAGTACTCGCTCTGCAGGGCCGTGAGCGGCTGGACCGCGTGGGCTCGGCGGATGGTTCGTGCGCCGGCCTCCGAGAGTCCGAAGTGCTTCACCTTCCCCTCGCGTATCAGGTCCCGCACGGCACCGGCCACCTCCTCGATCGGGACGTGGGGATCGACCCGGTGCTGATAGTAGAGGTCGATCGCTTCGACCCGGAGCCGCCTGAGCGATCCCTCGGTCGCCTGCCGGATGTACTCGGGCCGGCTGTTGAGTCCGCGCTGGGTTCCGTCGGAGTCGATCGCGAAGCCGAACTTCGTCGCGATCATCACCTGATCCCGGAACGGCGCCAGCGCCTCGCCCACGAGCTCCTCGTTCGTGAACGGCCCGTAGACCTGCGCCGTGTCGAAGAGGGTGACTCCGCGTTCGACGGCCGCCCGGAGGACCCTGATCCCCTCCTGCCGGTCGATCGCCGGACCGAAGCCGTGACTCAGGCCCATGGCACCGTACCCGATCGCGGAGACGTCGAGCCCGCGATGACCCAGTGTGCGCGTCTCCATCCTCGACTCCTTCAGTGGCTTTGCAGGAACGACTTGCCTGTCATCCCGTGATTGTGGGCCGGTGGACCCGTCAGGCGCAGCCGGCTGGTGCGTGCCGACGCATGAACGTACGATCCCCGGGTCGTTTGATCTACTTGGCAGGACTCGAGAACTCGGGCGGGCGCATCTGCTTCCGCCGGACGACCAGCCGGGCGGGTGACGCCGGCGACAGGGAGGTCAGGATGCAGATCGGAGTTCTGGGGTCGGGCCTGATGGGCGGGAAGCTCGGAACGATCTTCGCCCGCGCAGGGCACGGGGTGGTCTTCAGCTATTCGCGCAGCGAGAGGAAGCTCGAACGGCTGGCGGGGGAGGCGGGTCCCGGGGCGCGGGCGGGCACGCCCCGCGAAGCGGTGGCGGATGCGGACGTGATCCTGCTCGCGGTGCACTGGAATCGCGTGGATGACGTGCTGGCGCAGGCGGGCGACGTCTCGGGCAGGATCATCGTGACCTGCTCGCTCCCGATGAACGATGCCGATACCGAGCTCGTGGTCGGCCACGGCTCCTCGG